>JAAYXE010000097.1 GCA_012516075.1 Chloroflexota bacterium
GAGGCGCTTTTGATGGATATCCGCGTGGGGGCAGCGGGTAGGGGCGGTTTTGTGTACCGGGATGTTTTGCTCACGACCTGTTCAGCGGTTCAAACACGATCACAGGCAGGCCCTTCCCTATAATGCGCTGTCCTGCAGGAAGGTCTGGTGGTAGTAAGCGGTGGCCAGGAAGAAGACAAACTGCACGCTGGCGATCAGGATGGTGGAGAACTGGTCGAAGTAAAACACCAGCAGGTTGACCGTGGTCAGCGAGAGCAGCAGGCCGATGTAGCTCAGCCCGCAGCCCAGGCGGTCTTTGCCGGCGATGAGCAGGATCGAGGCCGCCAGCAGGATGAGCCCCACGGAAGTCTCCAGGGCGATGCGTGCCAGGAACCAGTTCAACCCAAAGGTGCTCTGCACCAGGCCCTGCAGGTACAGCTCCTCAATGAGGTGGGGCAGTGAACCCGCGAAGGGGCCATAGGGCAGCGCCTGCAGCATGTTGGCCATGGCCAGGAAGCTCATCCCCAGCAGGCCGCTGGCCAGGAAAACGCGCGTGCGGCGGCGGGTGAGCCAGCGTTTCTGGAAGGCCTGCCAGCGGTTCTCCAGGCGGTTGATAAAACTGGGCCGGGGCTCGGCCAGGGACAGCGATTCAACGGTGAGGAAATCGAGCAGGTGTCCGGCCAGCAGGGCCAGGTCGGGGTGGTCGCTGTGATCGCGCACATAGCGCAGGCGCTCCTCCAGCTCCTGACGTTCCTGCGGGTCGAGATCGTGTTCGAGCACTTCTTCCATGGCATCGAAGGCGCGGTACAGCTCGGCGCGTCCGCTGCGTGAAGGCGGGCGGCGCACGCGCAGGTACAGCAGCACGGTGAGCAGGAAGAAGGCATAGATGATGGGAGCCGCCAGCGGGAAGAAGTAGTCGTTGTTCTGCGTGATGAACTTGCCCACCTCGTCGATGAACAGCCCCACGCCGGCGCCGGCCAGCAGGGCGCCCAGGGTGTACACCCAGCGGTTGGCGATAAAGAGCGGCATAAGCGCGGCGGCGAAGAGCAGCAGCCCGCCCCAGAGCACATGGGCGATGTGGAAGGTGCCGCCCCCGAGCTGGGGATAGCCGGTCAGCTCCAGGAACAGGCGCGTCAGGATCACCGAAGCGGCGAAGCTCAGCAGGGTAAGGAGGATATATTGTTCTGCGCCCTGGCGTTTTACCGGGCGGCGGATGCGGCTGGTGAAGCGGTGCATCGTACCCCTCGCGTGCTCCAGGCCCCGCCCACCTGGCGGGCAGGCCTGTGCTTTAAGATTATACGTGTGAGCGGCGGAATAGTTGCCTGTAAATCTGTGCGTTGAACTGAAGCAGGCCGCGCAGCGGAGAGCAGGCCGCGCAGCGGAGAGCAGGCGCCGCAGGCCGTGGTAAAGCCGTGTTAGAATTAGACCATCCAGGTTCACTTGTCGACAGGGCGAGGATATGCCTGCAGAACCCAGAACGGCACAACCGGGTGATATCTGCATCCTGCTGGAGCCAGGTGCGGACGATCTGCCGCACCTGCGCCGGCTGCAGGCGGATCTGCAGGCCGTATACGGCGGCCGGCCGCATGACCCCGTGCACCTGACCTGCCAGCGCTTCGACGATCCTGGCAGCCAGGTTTCCAGGGTGATCCAGGAACTGCGGCAGCGGTTGACCGGCCTGCCTCCCATTCCAATCCGGGCGGCTGCCGTTAAAACCGTGGATCACAGCTTCTGGCGAACGCGCCTGCTGCGCTGGAAGATCGAAGTGACTGACGATCTGCGCCGGTTGCTGGCGCAGATAGAGGCTGGTCTGCAGGCGGCCGGCGTGCAGCCTCATTACCCGCTGGGTCAGGGCTGGGTGCCGACACTGGTCACCGCGCTGGAGGACGTCGACGGGGCCGTGCATCTCCCGGGACCCAACCCCGCCCCGCAGGTCCTCTTCACCGCCCGGACGGCGTCGGTATCGCAGATCACCGGCTGGCGTGAATTTAATGTCCTCGAACGGATTCCCCTGCGGGGTCATCCCGCAGATCAATAATCAACTTTGCTAAATCGGACTGCCGGCAGCGCTTCGCTCACGGCAGTTCGGGTTGCAGATCGCCTGCTCCTGTGAGGTTTCCAGCCGGGGCAGGCAGCGAAGCGCAGTCAAACGGAGAGCGAGACCTGGTGATTGGATTGTTTAACGGCCGGAGCGCCGTCCGCATTCTTCTGGTGCTCCTGACCCTCACGATGCTGCTGGCCGCCTGTGGCCTGGTGCAGCCCCGCCCGGCCCGGTTTGGAGGCGAGGCCCGACTGCTCACCGCCACCCCTACCCGGCGCAGCACCGTCGAGGCGCGCCCGCAGGCCACGCGCACAGCCGCTCCGCTCGCGCCCACCTCCACGAGCAGCAGCGCCATGCTGCTGGCGCACAGCGATCCGGCCGCCAGCGGGCTGCAGTTCCCGCTGCAGATGGGCTTTGAGCTGCCGCAGGACCTCCCGGCGATTACGGTCGATAACCTGCTGCAGGCGGTGGAAATTGCCACCTGGGGGCGCGGTGTGGTGGAGGATCTGGCCTTTGCTGCGCGCGGCAGCCTGCTGGCCGTGGCTACCAGCACCGGCGTGTACCTCTACGAGCATCCGGGCCTGAAGGTGAGGGACGTATTTTCGGGCAGTTCGCCGCTCACCAGCCTGGCCCTGTCTCCGGATGGGACGCTGCTGGCTGCCGGCGACCGGGCCGGCAAGGTGCACCTGTGGCGGGTGGAGGACGGCGAACTGCTGCGCACCTTCAACGGCCACGAGTGGATCAGGGATGTGGCCTTTTCCAGCGACGGCCGCTACCTGGGTGCGGGCTCGGATGACGGCGACCTGCGCATCTGGCAGGTGTCCGACGGGCTGGTCTGGCGCGTGTTCACCGGCGCGCGCCACACCTCAACAATCGCCTTCTCTCCGGATGGCAGGACCTTCGCCGCCGGCGCCGGCAGCGAGATCTGGATCTGGGATATTGCCGGTGAAGAGCAGGTGGCTGTGTTGCGAGGGCACCAGGGCCGCGTGACCGTCATCGCCTATTCTCCCGACGGGGAGACGCTGGCCAGCGGGTCGCTCGACCGCACGGTGAAGCTGTGGAACCCGAGTGACGGCGTGCTGCTCGAAACGCTGAGCAGCGGGTCGTATGTGGCGGTGCACGAAATCGCCTTTTCGCCCACCGGCGACCGGCTGGCGGTGGGCCTGGAAGGCCGCCGGGGAGATGTCGTGCAGGGAACGGTGCAGCTCTGGGACCTGGATGACGGCAGCCTGGAGCTCACCCTGGAAGCCGTGTCCGGGGCGATCGGCGGGCTGGCCTTCACACCCGACGGGCGCTGGCTGGCCTCCAGCAACACCCACCAGGTGCGCCTGTGGGATGCGGCCAACGGGCTGGCGGCCGAAACCCTGGACGGTTTTGTGGGCCCGCTGTACTCCGTTGAAGTATCGCCCGACGGCGCATACCTGGCGACGGGCTCGGCCGCCGGGAGCGTGCGCCTGTGGCGCAGCCAGGACGGGGTTGTGCTGGTCACGCAGCACGATTCGAGCGCCGTACAGCCGCAGCGCCCGGCGCTGCCGGTGGCCTTTTCGCCCGACGGCAGCCTGCTGGCCTCTGCCGTGCGCTCGGGGGGCGTGCGCCTGTGGCAGGTGCCCGGCGGACCGCAGACGCTTATCATCAACGGGAGTGACCGGGCGACCGCCCTGGCGTTCTCTCCCGATGGATCGCTGCTGGCGATCGCCAGTGCAGACGGGGAACTGGCGCTGTGGAATACGAGCAGCGGTGCGCACGTGCAGACGCTGTGCGATGGCGGGGGCTGCCCCGCGGCAGCGCTGAAATTTTCACCCGATGGAGCATGGCTGGCAGCCGGGCTGCAGAACGGGCTGGTGCAGATCTACCGCACCGCCGATGGCTCTCTGGCCCGCACGCTGACCGCCCACCGGGGGGTCGTGCGCGGGCTGAGCTTCTCGCCCGACGGGACCCTGCTGGCCACAGGCGCGGAGGACGGCGTGGTGCGCGTGTGGAGCGAGCCGGCCAGGGCCCCCACTCCCACGCCGGCGCCTACTGAACCGGCGACCGGTGAGGCGCCGGCTCCGCCGGAGGACTGGGGCGCAGTGCGCCGGCCGGTGCTGGATACCGCCAGCGCCATGGCTTTTTCACCCGACGGCCGGCTGCTGTGCATCGGAACGCAGAGCGGCGTTGTACAGGTTTGGGACCTGCGGACCAATGAGATGCTGCGCCAGCTCAGCGGTCACAGTGCAGCGGTCAATGCGGTTGCTTTTTCGAGGGGCGGGAGTCTGATTATCTCCGCAGCTGAGGACGGCGCGCTGCGGCTGTGGGGCGTGCCGTAAGGAATGTGGTTGTCAGGTGAGAGGGGGAAATGTAACAGTGGCAGGCTTTCGTCAGGCAGCTGGGCCTTACCTGCGCGGATACCATCCCCCCAGCGTTAAGGGGCACGGCGCGCAGAGAGCATCAGACGGGCTATCTTGACCAGAAACCAGAAGAAGAAAACCGGAACTCGACGCAACGCCGTGCCATTGCAGCAAATTTGGTTGAAAAAAGAAACAAATATCGCAAGGTGGGTTGAGCGGCATGCTTCACTTGCACGGTTGAAGACTGCCTTGCGGCCAACCTGACAAAATTCGCGAATAAACCTTCAAGGTCTCTATCAATTCATACCGGGAAAGGTGCATTTGAAAGCATGCTGCCTTTCCCGGAGCAGCAGTAAAAAGACCTTGAAGGTTTTCGTTTTTAACGACGCACTCTTCACCGCCTTCTGCGGGAGAGCTGCCAGGCAAGCATCAGCACGGCAGCCAGGGCGAGGATCAGGCCGGCCTGCTGGTGCGGCTTTTCCGGCAGGCGCAGGGCCGGACGGCCGTAGGACCGGAAAGTGAGGCGCATGCCCTCGTAGATGTCGGGCACCTGCCAGCCCAGCTCGCGGACAGCTTTGTCCGGGCGGGCGATGTAAGATGCTCCCAGGATGCGGATCGATTCGGGGCTGATCAGATCGGGCAGCGGGATCACTCGCCGCAGCGCAGCCACCAGCGGGATCAGGCGCTTGACCTTGCGGGCGGGGACTGCGTAGCGCGGCGGCTGCCGCCCGGTCACCTGGGCCCAGATCTGGGCCATCTCGTCCAGCCGGTAGACCGGCCCGGCGAGGATATAGCTCTCTCCAATGCGGCCCCTGTCTGCGGCCAGGATATGCCCTTCGGCCACATCCTCCACGTGGGCATAAGTCAGCGTCAGTTCGGGGCCGGGGAGGACCGGCAGCAGCCCGTGGTGGTACAGGCGCATGAGCTGGCCTACCAGGCTGGGGTCGCCGGGCCCATATACCGCGCCGGGCTGGACGATGATCAGCGGCGCGCCCTGCCGGATGAGGGGCACGGCCACTTCGTAATGCGCACGGTATTTGGTGCGGTCGTAGGCACTGAGGAAGGACTCGGTGGGAGGCATGTGATAGCTTTCATCGACCAGCCGGCCGCGCGTGTCGCCGAAAACGGCGATGGTGCTGGTGTAGACGATGCGCGGCACGCCGAGCTCGAAAGCGGTGGTGAGCACGCTGCGCGTGCCTTCCACGTTGACGATTTCCGCCTGCTCCGGATGGGGGGAGCCGATTTTGTACCAGCCTGCGATGTGGAAGACCAGATCACAGCCCTGTATGCCCTGTCGCAGCGCGGCGCGATCGTTGAGATCGCCCATGACGGGTTCAGCGCCCATGGCGCGCACGAGCTCAGCTCCGGGAACGCTGCGCACCAGAGCGCGCACCCGGTCGCCGCGCTGCACCAGCTTCTGCAGCACGCGGCTGCCGATAAAGCCCGTCCCTCCGGTGATAAAGACGTTCATGGGCTGGCCTCCTGTTCTGGTTCTGTACGGATAAGCGTGGGAAACCCGGACATGCCGTTAGCGCTGCGGGCGGCGGACGAAGTGCACAGCCAGCGCCAGCAGCAGCACGCTCAACAGCAGGTGGAAGATCGAAAACGGGATCCAGGGCGATATCAGGGTCACCTCGGTGGTTTCGTTGGGCAGCATGAACGGGAAGGTGAAGATCGCATTTTCTTCCACAAAGATGAGTTCGCTCACGGAAGCGGCCGTGATAGGGTTGAGTGAGAGCAGCAGCAGGCCAATCACGATGATCGCGGCCTGCCCTGCAAGGGAGAGGTTCGTGAACCAGTTCTGAAGCGAGCTGCTGCTGTTGACCACGACCAGCGAGATAGACACCAGCATGGGAACCCCAAAGAGCATGATCGCCGCATAGGCGTAGCTCAGCACCGTGGAAACCAGTGTGCGTTTCGCGAAACTGGAGAAGAACACGCCCACCGCGCACAGGTTGATCGTGGTGACCACCAGCATCAGCGAGGCCACCAGGATCTCCTCGGTTGCCACGCCTCCAAACAGGAAGACCAGGCTGAGCAGCGGCACAGCGACCAGCAGCAGGAGCAGCAGGAACACCAGGCCGGAGAAGAACTTGCCCAGCACCAGGTGTCCGGCCGGGAGGAGCGTGGTGCGCAGCAGCTCGTAGGTCTGGCGTTCGCGCTCGGTGGAAATCGCCCCAGCCGTCAGCGCCGGAGCGATGAAGCTCACCGTCATCAGCTCCAGCCAGATGGTGACGCCAAAGAACGCTTTGCCCATTATGCCGCGCTGGTTGATGCTGGTGATGCTGGTGTTTGTGGCCGTGAACAGGAACAGCAGCACGCCCAGCGCGGCGGCGAGCACCAGCAGGTAGGCGGTGAGGATGATAAAGGCGCGCCGGCCGCGCATGCGCGAGCGCAGCTCCTTCACCACCACCGGGTTGCGCCGCAGCCGCTCGCCCAGCGACAGCTTTTGGGGTTGTTCCGATATGGTCGTCGTCATGGATAATCCTTGTGTGCGGCGGCGGCCCCTGGCCGCTCAGGAGACCACCCCGCGGGTGGCGCGCATGAAGACTTCCTCCAGGTCTTTGCGGTCTTCTGAGAAGTTCACCACCGGGATGCCCTGCTTCACCAGCCCGGCCAGAAGCTCGCTCAGGGAAGCGTCGTCGCCGCTGAATTCGATCTCGATGGTCTTGCGCCCGTTGCTGCCAGCCGCCAGCAGCTCCACGGCGGATACCACGCCGGTGGATGCGCGCAGGATCTCCTGGGCCTCCTCCAGGCGGTCCAGCACGGTGATCTGCACGGTGCGGCGGGCGAGCACCTGCTGCTGCAGCTCGTCCAGTGCGCCCACAGCCACGATTTCGCCAGCTTCAATGATGCCCACTCGTGTGCTGATCTCTGCCACGTCGGAGAGGATGTGGGTGGAGAAGAAGATGGTTTTCCCCAGGCGGGCCAGTTCGATGAGCAGTTCACGGATCTCGATGCGGGCGCGCGGGTCCAGCCCGGAGGCCGGCTCGTCGAGGATCAGCACCTGGGGGTCGTGCACCAGGGTGCGGGCCAGGCACAGGCGCTGCTTCATGCCGCGCGACAGACCTTCCACCCAGTCATCGCGGCGGTGGGAGAGGTCCACCAGGTCGAGCAGTTCGTCGATGATGGTCTTGCGGACGGATTCACGGATCCCGTAGCAGGCAGCGAAGAAATCCAGATATTCCCAGACTTTGAGATCGTGATAGACGCCGAAGAAATCGGGCATGTAGCCGATAGCCCGGCGCACTGCGCGCGGATTGCTGTGTACCGGATGCCCGGCGACGCGGATCTCGCCTGAGGTGGGCTGCAGCAGCGTGGCGATCATGCGGATGGTGCTGGTCTTGCCGGCGCCGTTTGGGCCGACAAAGCCGAAGATCTCCCCCTCGTACACGGTGAGATTCAGGTCCTTCACGGCCGTGCGATCACCGTAGCACTTGGTGAGCTGGTTGATCTCGATGATGGCGCTCATAGTGAGGTTTATACTACAGAAAGCGTGGTTTGATCAAGATGGCGAGCGGTGACGCGGCCAGCGTCATATGGACCCTGGAGCCGCCTTTGAGCCGTTAATCAATGATTATCCGCCCTTTCCGCACCTTCCGTGTTCTCCGCGTCACCTATTTCAGGATTTCGGTTCATAAACCCGCAGGGGAGCATGTATAATTTCAATATGGGGAATGAGACTGAACAACCTGCACTGCTCGGGTTCGTATCCGATTTGATGTTTTCAACCCGCATTGAGAGCACGGCAAGGCGGCTGGGGTTCCAGATGCGCTGGGTGGAGAGCGCCGATGAATTTGGGCCGGACGACGAGGTTCCGCAGCGGCGCCAGCTCGGCGAGCACCTGGTGGGGCGCGGTGCGGTGCTGCTCGACCAGATCACCCGCCTGCACCCGGCGCTGATCATCTTCGACCTCGGGAATGGGCAGATCCCATGGCGGGAGTGGATGGCGCTGATTAAATCGGTGCCGGCTACGCGGCGCATCCCGGTGCTGGCTTTCGGGTCGCATGTGGATGTGGATACGTTCAAAGATGCCCGGGCGCGCGGCGCCGATGTGGTGCTGGCCCGCTCGCGCTTCATCTCCAGCCTGCCGGACCTGCTGCTGAAACATGCCCGCGTTGTCGACGCCGCGGCGCTGGAAGCTGACTGCGAAGGACCGCTCTCCCCCCTGGCACTGGAGGGCCTGGAGGCGTTCAACCGGGGGGAGTATTTCGAAGCGCACGAGTATCTGGAGGAGGCCTGGAACGAGGATCAAAGCCAGGCCAAGGAACTGTACCGCGCAATTCTGCAGGTGGCCGTGGCCTACATGCAGATCGAACGCCAGAACTACAACGGGGCGGCCAAGATGTTCCTGCGTGTGCGCCAGTGGATCGATCCCATGCCGGACAACTGCCGGGGGATCGACATCGGCCGGCTGCGCGATGAGGCCCGCCGGGTGCACGAAGCCCTGCTGAGGCTGGGCCCCGAGCGCATCGCAGAATTCGACCGCAGCCTGCTGCGCCCCGTGCATTTTCAGAGGCCGCAGTGATTTCACTCGAACTGGCTCTGCAGCTCAAAGAAGCCGGCCTGGAATGGAAGCCGGCAATGCTCGACTTCTTCGCCCTGCCCGACCGGCAGATGGACGAACGCATCTTCGTGATCAGCGATATGCTGGTGACGGTTGACGTCATGCAGGGCCTGCAGGTGGTCGCTTTCCAGGGGGCGTCGGAATGGGCGCTGGATTCGCTGGTGACGACTGAAGCGGTATGGATCCCACGCGAGGAGCAGCTGCGCGCGATGCTGGAGGCGGCCCTGCTCGGGGCGGGCCGCCCGGAGATGCGCCTGCTCGCCGGTGTGGGCGGATACCGGCTGGACTTTCAATACGAGAACCGGACCCTCACGTTCGAAGGGCCCAACCCGGAAGAACTGTACGCGCGCGGCCTGCTGTACCTGCTGCGCCGCCGGGGCGGAAGCCCTCCGTACAGCGAGGGGGATGAGTCCGGCTGACGGCCGGGCGCGGGTATACCCGTGCCGTGCATGCTCTCAATGGCAGTGGACGTCCCCGCCGCCTGGGAAGCGCTCGATACCCGCAGCCTGCAGGGCCTGCTGATGGTGCTGGGGGAAATGGACAGCGGCAAGAGCACGTTTGCCCGCTACCTTTACCAGCGGCTGAGTGCAGACGGTCTGACCGCCTTTCTGGACAGTGACCCGGGGCAGTCCAGCCTGGGGCCGCCCACAACGCAGACCCTGTCCCTGGGGCAGCCGGGTGAGACGGACTTCCCGCCGCGCGGCCCGTGCTGGCGGCGGTTTGTCGGCTCGACCTCGCCGGCCCGCCACCTGCTGCCAATGCTGGTGGGCGCTGCACGCCTGGTGCAGCAGGCCCGTAAGGCGGGCGCAGGCCGGGTCGTGATGGACACCTCGGGAATGGTGCATGCGGAGGGCGGCGGCCGGGAGCTGAAACTCGCCAAAGTAGAGCTGCTGCGGCCGGCGGTCGTCTTCGCCATCCAGCGGGAAGACGAACTGGAGGCGCTGCTCACCCCCCTGCAGCGCAGCCGGCGCGTGCGTGTGGTGCGCCTGCAGCCCTCTCCGGCGGTTCAACGGCGCAGCCGTGAACAGCGCCGCGCACACCGCCGCAGGCGTTATATGGAGCACTTTGCAGGGGCACGTGAAATCGAACTGGACTGGACTCGTCTGGCCGTGTTTCCTGGGCCGCGCTTCAGCCTGCACCGCCTGGCTGCCTGCGAAGACCGCCAGGGGTTCACACAGGCCTTGGCCATCATCACGGGGTGTGACCGGCTGCAGGGCCGGGTGAGATTATTGACCCCGCTCCAGTCTCTGGAAGCCATCACTGCGCTGAGCCTGGGAGACGTGCGGGTGGATCCGCATTCTTTTGAAGACCGGCAGATTTAGCAGGGGAGTTATCCTGCAGGAGGTGCTGAGTGGAACTGAAAGACCGGCTCGTCCAGCTCCTTGAACAGGCCCATGCTGTGGAGGAGGTATTTATCTCCCAGGTGAGCGCCAGCGAAGGACGGGAGCAGGGGGCGCCGGATGGCTGGTCGGCGAAGGAACTGGTCGCCCATATCACGGTCTGGAAGCAGGTGCTCGTAGACCGCCTGCACAACCCGCAGCACGACCCCGCAGCGGGGGTGAACCACAACGACTACCAGGCGCATGTCTTCGATTCCTATCCGGACAAAAGCTGGGATGCGGTGCAGGAGCGCGCCCAGCAGGTGTTCCGGTCGCTGCTGGCGGCGGTGAAGGACCTGAGTGATGACGAACTGAACGACTCCCACTATTTTCAGTGGGGCAGCCGCCGTCCGGTCTGGCGCCATGTGGTCCAGCCCGGCTTCAACCATCCCAACACGCATATCGCCGAATTCGAACACCGCAGAGGGAATGTGCAGCAGGCGATGCTGCTGCAGGAGGCCAACGCCGAAGGGCTGCGCTGGCTGTGCGACGAGCCCGACTGGTGCGGGATCGCCGTGTACAACCTGGCCTGCTACTATGCGACCACCGAACAGGTCGACCGGGCGCTGCGCCGCCTGCGCGAGGCGCTGACCCTCAACCCGTCGCTCAAGCAGTGGGCCAGCCAGGACCCCGATCTGCTGCCGCTGCAGTATGAGCCGGCCTTCCGTTCGCTGCTGGTGTGATCGGGTGGATCCGTGTACCTTGTCTCAGTGTGAAGAACGCTGGGGAACCAGGGCCTGCAGGGTCTGCCTGGCCAGAAAGAACGGCATGCTGCCGAACAGGCGGGCAATCACCTGAGGGTAGGAGGTGCGGTCGCTGAGCAGGTCGATGAAGGCGTGTGAAGCGGCCGGGTTGCGCACCCCCAGGTAAAAACAGGCCTTCGGAAAGCGGTAGAAAACGCGCGCCAGCACGGCGCCAAAATTGTGACTGCGGCGGATGGCGCGCTCGACGAGCTGCGGGTAGCGCTCGGGGCGTCCGGCGAGCAGGGCCTGCGCAGCCAGGCGGCCGCTCTTGATGGCCATGCGGATCCCTTCTCCCGTGAGCGGGTCGACCAGGCCGGCAGCGTCACCCACCAGCAGACAGCGCCGGGTAGTAATAGGCGCACGGGCCTGCCGGCGCAGCGAGTAGAGCGGGATGGGGTGCCCGTGGAAGGTCAGGCCGTCCAGGGTGATGCTGAAGCGCTGCATCACCTGGCGCAGGCGGGCCTGCAGCTCACCGGGGCGCGGGCCCAGGGCGCCGATCCCCACCGAGAGATGATCCCCCTTGGGAAAGATCCACAAATAACCGTTTTTGATCTCGCCGAAGATAAACAGGGCGTGGTCCTGAAACGCGGCCCGCACCGCTTCGGACGCAGGGGCTTCGATCTCGATGGCGGCCATCATCTTGTGGCGGCGCTGCAGGCCCAGGCTGCGGGCGACGATCGAGCTGGCGCCGTCGCTGCCGATCAGGTAGCACGCCTGATAGCGCCTGCCGTCGCGGGTGGTTACCGTCACCCGGTCGGTTAGCTCGCTGACCTCCTTCACCGCAGCGCCAAAGCGCACGTCGGCCCGGGCGTGGGCCAGGATGTGGGCGTCGAAATCAGCGCGCATCACCATGCCGATCTTCCCGGGGGGCAGGGGCATGCTCACGCGCTGGCCTCCCAGTTCGTACGAAGCTGTGCGCACGTGCGAGCAGAGCACAGGCTCGAAGGAAAAGGGGAATACCTGCGCCAGGAACGCGGGCGAGACGCCGCCGCCGCAGGTCTTGTAGCGCGGGAAAGTCTCTTTTTCCAGGACAAGCACGTCCAGCCCGGCCTGGGAGAGGAAGTAGGCGGCCGTGCCCCCTCCCGGTCCGGCGCCAGCGATGATCACGTCGTAGGACTCTGGGGTGGCGGACATGGTTTTATTATAAAACCGGGTAGGGGGACGCGGATGTACGCTGAAGTTCGCGGATGGACACGGATGTTTTTCAATAAACTGGTGCCCACGGTCTCCGTGGGCACCTGCTGTCCCCAACCGATCAATTCCGGATATACTGGCTGGTATGCCGCCAGTCAGAAATCAAAACTTTGCCACCTGGTTCGCCCGCGGTGCGGTGGGGCTGGTGTTCGCCATCAACCTTTCCTGCGCGCTGGCCTTTATAACCTATCCGGAGAATTATGCCGCCGGGTTTGAGCTCAGCGGCGTCCCGGGAGTGGTGGTGGTGCGCGCCTTCGGCATCCTGTTCCTGATGTGGAATGCCACCTACCCGCCGGTGGTCCACCAGCCCGGCCGGCAGCTGACCCTGTTCCAGGTCATCCTGGCCCAGCAGGTGATCGGGCTGGCCGGCGAGAGCTGGATGCTGTTCGAACTTCCCCCGGGCCATCTCGCCCTGCAGCAGACCGGGCTGCGCTTCATCTTCTTCGACGGGCTGGGCCTGCTGTTGATGGCTGCCGCCTATGTCGTCCTGCGGCGAACCAGGTGATCAGGGGGCAGCGGCGGGCATGCGCCTCCCGCTTTCCTCCTGCAGGGCTTTGCCGCGGTAGAAGCAGGCCAGGTCGTGGCCGGCGTCGGGGAAGACTTCGACCGGGATGCCCGCCGGCAGGATACGGGTGTGGGGCTGCTCGGAGTGCAGCACTCTCCCGGAGGGGAGCTCCAGGCGGTAGAGGATGCTGGCGCCCTTGAACTGGCGGGCGACGATGCGGCTGGAAGCCGTCTCGCAGGGCTGGAAATTGATATCGTCGGCGCGCAGGGCCAGCTCCACCCACTCGCCGGGGGGCAGATCCACGCGCTGGGGCAGCATTCCGATCTCGGTCTGGATGCCGTGCGCGGTGACCCGGCCGGGGATGAAGTCTGCCTGGCCCATAAACTCGGCCACAAAGCGGGTCTGGGGCTGGTGGAACACGGTTTCGGGCGTGCCCATCTGCTCCAGGCGTCCGCAGTTAAGCACCGCCAGGCGGTCGCCCATGGCCAGGGCCTCCTCCTGGTCGTGCGTGACGAAGACGGCGGTGATCCCCAGGCGTTTGAGCAGCTCGCGCACTTCCTGGCGCATCTGGATGCGCAGGTCGGCGTCCAGACTGCTGAAAGGCTCGTCGAGCAGCAGCAGGCCCGGGCGGGGAGCCAGGGCGCGGGCCAGGGCCACGCGCTGGCGCTCGCCGCCGGAGAGTTCGTGCGGGTAGCGGGCCGTGTAATCGCCCAGCCCCACGAGCTGCAGCACTTCGGCTGTGCGCTGTGCTCTTTCGGCGGCCTGCAGGCGGTGCAGGCCGAAAGACACATTCTGCTGCACATTCAGATGGGGGAACAGGGCGTAATCCTGAAAGACCATACCCACGCCGCGCTGCTCGGGGGGGATGAAGGTGTGCGCTCCGGCTGCGCAGCGACCGAACAGCTCGATCTCACCGCTGTCGGGGCGTTCGAAGCCGGCGATCAGGCGCAGCAGGGTGGTTTTTCCGCAGCCGCTGGGGCCAACGATGGCCAGGATTTCCCCGGCGGCAAGCGACAGGCTCACGCGTTTGAGAGCCTGGACGTTTTCAAATTGTTTACTCAGGGCAGTGCATTCAAGTGCTTTTTCAGGCATTATTTTCTCTCAATGTAATCAGGGCCAGCGGCAGAGATGAGACCAGGATCAGAAGCAGGGCCGGCGCAGCAGCCTGGGCAAAATATGCCTCCGAGACGGAGGACCACACCGCCGCCGCCAGGGTTTTAAAACCGAGCGGGCTGAGCAGCAGCGTGGCCGGCAGCTCTTTCATGGCGGTGAGGAAAACCAGGGCCAGGGCGGAGAGGATGCCGGGGCGGATCATGGGCAGTGTGACTTTGAAGAACACCCGCAGGGGCGGGTGACCCAGGCCGCGGGCCGCCTCTTCCAGGTTAGGGTTGACCTGCAGCAGTGCGGAGCGCAGCGCCCCCAGCGCCAGCGAAAGGAACAGGATCACGTAGGCCAGGACGAGCATGGGTAAGCTCTGGTACAGCGGCAGGGCATAGTTGGCCCCGAAATAAACCAGCGCCAGGGCGATCACGATGCCGGGAAGGGCATAACCGGTGTAGGCGACGCGCTCGGCCAGCCGGATTGCCCAGCCCGGCTGGCGCACGACCAGGGTGGCCAGCGGCAGGGCGGCCACCAGCGAGGCCAGCGCCGCCAGTCCGCCGGCCAGCAGCGAGCTGCGCACTGCCTCCAGCAGCGGCACCAGCACTTCGCCCGCCTGCAGGCCGCGCAGCAGCCAGTAGAGCAGCACGCCCGCCGGGAGCACCAGGGCGCTCCCCACGATCAGGACGCAGAATAGAAGCGCAGGCCAGCGCCAGGCGCCCAGGCGGACGATTTTCTGCGGCCGGGGGACCTGCCCCGGGGAGACCAGGCTGCCGCGGCCGCGTGTGCGGCTTTCCAGCCAAAGCACCAGCAGGGTGAGCGCCACCAGCACCAGCGATAAAGCTGCCGCCGTGCTGCGGTCGAATGAAGAGCGGTAATGGGTGTAGATGACGCGCGTGAAGGTGTCGTAGCGCAGCATGGCCACGGCGCCGAATTCACGCAGCACGTAGAGCGCCACCAGCAGCCCCCCGGCCACCAGCGCCGGGCGGACCTGCGGCAGGGTGACCCGCCAGAAGACCTGCGCCGGGGTGTGACCCAGGCTGAGAGCGGCTTCTTCCAGGGCTGGATTGAGGCGCTGGAACGCAGCGCGCAGGCTGAGCAGGATATACGGATAGGTGAGCAGGGTGAGCACCAGCCAGGATCCGGAGAACCCGTAGAGCGAGGGCAGGGCTTTCCCACCGGTAATGCCGTCCAGGGCCTGGGCCAGCAGGCCGCGCGGCCCCAGGAACGAAATAAAGAGATATGCACCCACGTAGCTGGGGATCACCAGCGGCAGCACGCTGAGGACCGTCCACATGCGCCGCAGGGGCAGGTCGCTGCGCGTGGTCAGCCAGGCCAGCGGCAGGGCGATCAGCACTGTGGAGAAGGTGACCGCCGCCGCCAGCCCGGCGGTGCGCGCCAGCGTGGCAGCCAGCGAGGGGTTCAGGAACACGTCCAGCAGCCCGGAGCCGGCGCCCAGCGCGCGCATCATCAGGTAGACGATGGGCAGGACGATCAGCAGGCAGACCAGCAGGGCCGCTGCCCACAGCCAGGGGGCCTGTAAAAATGGAGCCAGGGAAACCCGCCGCCGGCGGGTTTCCCGTATTTTGAGTGGAAGGGTGCTCAGCGCACGATCAGCCATGGTCAGGGCAGCGCTCCGACCTCCTGCAGCAGGCTCACCGTTCCCTGCAGGTCGCTCAGGCTGGCCAGATCGATGTCCGCTGCGTTCAGCGTCTCCAGTGGGGGCAGTTCGCGGTGGGTGACCACGCCTTCGATCACCGGGTACTCGAAGGTCTGGGTGGCGAAGTATTGCTGGGCCACCGGGGAGAGCATGAAGTCGATGAACTTCTGGGCGGCTGCCTGGTTATCTGAGGACTCCAGGATTCCGGCGCCGGCTACCATCACCAGCGAACTGGGGCCGCCGCCGGGCAGGAAGTAATTGCGGGCGGCGAAAGATTCGCCTTCCTCCTGCAGGAAGCGGAACAGGTAATAGTGGTTGACGAAGCCGGCGTCGATTTCACCTGCGCCGACGGCAGCGACGATGGGGCTGTTGCCGTCAAACACGGCCGGCTCGTTAGCGATAATCCCCTCCAGCCACTCGCGGGTCTTCTCTTCGCCCCAGGTCACGCGCATGGCGGTCACCATGGTCTGGAAACTGGCGTTGGTTGGGGCCCATCCCAGGCGGCCCTTCCACTGCGGGTCGGTGAAGCCCTCCAGGTCGGTGGGCAGGTCGGCCTCGCTGAGCTTATCCGTGTTGTAGACGATCACCCGCGCCCGGCCGGAGATCCCCACCCAGCGGCTTTCGGGATCGCGGAAGCGCTCGCTCACCGGCGAGAGCAGTTCTTCGGGCAGTGGGGCCAGCAGTTCTTCCACGGCGCCCAGGCCGCCCGGATCCTGGGCGAAGAAAACATCCGCCGGGCTGTTCTGGCCTTCTTCGAGCAGGGTGGCGGCCAGTTCCGGGGTGCTGCCGTAGCGCACTTCCACCGGGATGCCGGAAGTCTCTTCGAACTGTTCAATGATGGGAGCGACCAGGTTCTCGCTGCGCCCCGAGTAAATCACCAGGGGCTGGACTTCGGAGGCGCTGGCCGGCGAGCAGGCCGCCAGGACCAGAACACAGGCGAACGCAAACAGACTGATGAGGGTGGTTCTGAAACTCATTGAAATATAATACTCCTTATAGGATATAAATAATCTTGATTGTGAACCATAGTATAATGGATATTGATAATATTTATCAAGATATTCATGTTTAATCCGGGTTTCACCCTGGTTGAAACCTGCAAACCTGGCACAAGCGCCTGGAAAAGGGAGCAATGACGGAGAAAATCACGCTGGCAATGCGGCGCTACGCGGCAGAAATTTACCGCCTGCAGGAGGACCGGCCCTATGTGGGGCTGACCGAACTGGCCGAGCATGTGGACGCCTCGCTGCAGGCGATCTCACGCATGCTGGGCCGTTTGAAAGAAGCCGGGTATGTGGAGCACGAGCCCTACCGCGGGGTACGGCTGACAGAAGACGGTGAACGGATCGCTATGCCGGCCATCCGGCGTCACCGCCTGGTGGAGAATTTCCTGGTGAACGTGATGGGATTCGGCTGGGAAGAAGCCCACGACATTACCGACCGCTTCGAGCTCGGTGTCGACGATCTGATCGAGGATCGCATCGATGAACTGACCGGTCATCCCACGCGCTGCCCGCACGGCGAGCCGATCCCGACCAGGGACGGAAGAATGCCGGTGCTGAACGACTGCAGCCTGGTGGAGTGCGCTGTGGGGCAGCGCGTTACACTCAGCCGGGTGCGCGTGCACGACCCGGACAAGCTGCGCTACCTGGGCGACCTGGGGCTGCGCCCGGGAGCGGAATTTGAGCTGCTGTCGTTTGCGCCGTTCAACGGCCCGGTGCGCCTGCGCTTCGGGCGCCAGGAGCTTGTGCTGAGCTACGAACTGGCTGCTGCACTGTTTGTGGAGAAGGGGGGACGGTGAAGGACGCGGACGAGGGCGTTGGCCAGGTTTTGTGATCTTCACAGCTCGCAGCTGAAGCTGCGGGCTGCCTCTGGCAAGCACCGGATTTCAGCGACGAGGCATCCGGAGCGGCATACAAGCATGTTCAGCAGGCGAGCGCCAGCGAGCCTGCGCAGTCGAAGGACGCCTCGTCGTTGGATTTGTGGCCCGCAGGCCGCTGCGGCGACGCAAGCGCAGCATGCCGCTTCACGGGCCTGCGGGTGGAAGTCCATGTCGCCACGCAATATGGCATATCGCAAAAACAGGAACCATAACCTGATTCCTGCATAAATAATCTGTTCCTGAGAGAAGGTGGATGTTTACGTAAACGGCGCAGTGATTTTCGCAGCGCCTTTTTTATTTCCTGCCCAAACCGCCGCGCAGTTCCCGCAGCCCGTTCTTCAACTCGCGCCAGGCCCACAGGGGAGTGAAGCGCGGCCAGGGGCTGAGCACGGCCAGCACCAGCCAGGCCAGCAGCCAGCGCCCGGCCTGCGGCGCCTGAATCAGCGCGGTGTAGACGAACGCCCCGTATAGCGGAGCCTGGAAGAACATCGCCAGCAGGCGCACCAGTCCGAACCGCCAGAAGACCAGTCCCCAGAGCGCCAGATACAGGGCCAGATAACGCAGCGGCAGAAAGCCGGCCGTGACCAGGTAAATGTTCAACACAACCGCCGCGGCCATGTCGATTTGCAGGTCGCGGCGGCCCAGCCAGGAGGTCGCTTTACCGTTAAGCAGCCGGGCAGCGGGGCCGTCGATGTAATCCGTCGTCCAGGCGACCAGCAGCAGCACCACCGTATACGCCAGCCCGTCCGGCCCGGCGAGCAGGCCGGTCAGCAGTATGGCGAAGATGATGAGCACGCGCAGCAGGGTGAGCAGATCGGCAGCGGACAAATTCTCCCCGGTTCGGGCCCAACAGAGAAAGGGCGATGTTGGTTCATTCTACCACCGGGCCTGAGCTGCAGCTCTGGGGGTGGACGAGTTTTCAAACCATCGCCCGGGAGCCGGCACGGCTCCCGGCTTATTCTGATACAATTCTCCCTGTTTTTAATCCCACGCACATAGAAAGAGACCTATGAATTACGAGCTGTATATCGCCAACCAGATCAACGCCCGGCCGGAACAGGTGGCAGCAGCTATTGAGCTGCTGGACGCCGATAACACCCTGCCGTTCATCGCCCGCTACCGCAAGGAGGTCACCGGCGGCCTGGACGAAGAGCAGCTTCGCCAGGTGAGCGAGACGCTGGCAAAGCTGCGTGCCCTGGACGAGCGCCGGGAGACGGTGCTGAAGTCGATCGAAGAACAGGGCAAGCTGACCCCCGAACTGCGCCAGCAGATCCTGGAAGCCGCCACTATGACAGCCCTGGAGGACCTCTACCAGCCTTACAAGCCGAAGCGGCGCACGCGCGCCAGCATCGCCCGCGAGAAAGGGCTGCAGCCGCTGGCCGACCTGATCCTGGGGCAGGAGCGCTGCCGCGAGCCGCTCGAGAAGATCGCAGAGCCCTATTTGAAAGACGACGTCCCCGATGCACAGGCGGCCTGGGCCGGGGCGCGCGACATCGTCGCCGAGACGATCAGCGACCACCCCGAGGTGCGCCGGCAGACGCGCGAAAAGGCCCTGCAGTGGGGCAGCGAACGCACCGAGAAGATCGAAGGCGCCGAAGATCCGAAGGGCGTGTACGAGCTGTATTACGATTTTGAATTTCGGGTGGATAAGCTGCGCCCGCACCAGATCCTGGCCATCAACCGCGGCGAGGCGGAGAAGGTGCTGCGGGTGAAGGTCATCGTCCCCGAGCGCGACTGGCAGAACGCCATCCGCTCCGTCTTCCGTCCCGACCCGCGCTCGCCGCTGGCTGGTTTGCTGGAAGAAGCCGCCGCCGACGCCGCCGAGCGCCTGCTGCTGCCGGCCATCGAGCGCGATGTGCGCCGCGAGCTGACCGAGCGGGCCGAGGCGCACGCCATTGCCGTGTTCGGCGCCAACCTGCGGGCGCTGCTCAGCCAGCCGCCCCTGGCCGGGCATACCGTGCTGGGCATCGACCCCGGCTTCCGCACCGGCTGCAAGGTAGCCGTGGTCGATCCAACCGGCCGGCTGCTGGATACGGAGACCATCTACCCGCACGAACCCCAGAAGCGCTGGGAGGAAGCGCTGACCACCCTGCGGTCCCTGGTGCTGCGCCACAGCGTCAGCCTGATCACGATCGGCAACGGCACAGCCTCGCGCGAGAGCGAGCAGCTCGCGGCCGAGCTGATCCGGCGTATGGATGCGTCCGGGAAGAAAGGCCTGAAGTACCTGATCGTCAGCGAAGCTGGGGCGAGCGTGTACAGCGCCAGCCCGCTGGCGCGCGTCGAACTGCCCGAGCTCGACGTCAGCCTGCGCGGGGCGGTATCGATCGCCCGCCGTGCCCAGGATCCGCTCGCCGAGCTGGTGAAAATCGATCCCAAATCGATCGGGGTGGGCATGTACCAGCACGATGTGGACCAGAAGCGCCTGGCAGAGGCCCTGGAAGACGTGGTCGAGAGCGTGGTGAACCAGGTGGGCGTCGAACTGAACACGGCCTCGCCTTCGCTGCTGAGCTACGTCTCGGGGATCGGGAAGAAGCTGGCCGAGCGCATCGTGATTCACCGCGACCAGTACGGGCCGTTCCGCAGCCGGAACGACCTGCGCAAGGTGGCTGGCCTGGGGCCGAAGGTGTTCGAACAGGCGGCCGGCTTCCTGCGCATCCGGGACGGGGACAATCCGCTGGACGCCAGCGCTATCCACCCGGAAAGCTACGGGGTGGCGGAAAAGGTGCTGGAAAAGGCCCGCCTGACGCCGGCGGCGATGGTCGAGCTGACCCCTGAGGAGCGCAGGGCCGCACTGGATAAACTGCTGCAGAAGCAGCCCCTGGAAGCGCTGGCTGCAGAGCTGGGCGCCGGCGTGCCAACGCTGAGCGATATCCTCGAGCAGCTTGTGCGCCCCGGGCGCGATCCGCGCCAGGACCTGCAGGCGCCCATCCTGCGCAGCGATGTGCTCTCCATCGAGGACCTGAAAACCGGCATGCGCCTGCAGGGGACCGTGCGCAATGTGGTCGATTTCGGCGCCTTTGTGGACATCGGCCTGCATCACGACGGCCTGCTGCACCGCAGCCAGATCCCGCGCGGCGTTAGCCTGCAGGTGGGCGATGTAATCGAGGTGGAGATCCTTAAGGTTGAGATCGAGCGCGAGCGCATTGGCCTGGGCTGGGCCGGGTAATCGCATCGTGAGAAGTGTGAAGAACGGTCGAAAAACGGCCAGTATGCTACAATCATTTCTATGAACCAGACTGAACCCCGCAATTATCGGGAAGAGAACGCAGGTGAACCGCTGGTGCTGCCGGAGGCGCGGCTGGCCGACCTCCCGGAGCGCCTGCAGCAGGGCGTGCGCAACGCCGGCTGGTCGGAGCTGATGCCGGTGCAGGCCAGAGGGATCCCCTATTTGTTTTCCGGGCGCGATATGATGATCCAGTCGCGCACAGGCAGCGGCAAAACCGGCGCCTACCTGCTGCCGCTGCTGGAGATGATCAACCCCATGGACCCGTCCGTGCAGGCCCTGGTGCTGGTGCCCACGCGCGAACTGGCGCAGCAGGTCCAGGCGGATGCCGAAACGCTGGGCGTTGCCACCGACGTGCGCAGCGTGGCGGTGTACGGCGGGGTCGGGTACCGCGAGCAGCTCGACGCTTTCAAGGCCGGCGCCCAGCTCGTAATCGGCACGCCCGGGCGCATCCTCGATCACCTGCTGCAGCGCTCACTGGTCCTGGACAGTCTCCGCTTCCTGATCTTCGACGAAGCTGACCGCATGCTGTCGATGGGCTTTTACCCTGACATGCGCCGGGTGCAGGCATATCTGCCCTCCACACCGGTGAGCACATACATGTTCTCGGCCACCTTTCCGCCCCAGGTGATCCGCCTGGCGGACCAGTTCATGCAGCGGCCGGGATTCCTCAACCTGAGCAGCGACCACATCCACGTCACCGAGACCGAGCACATTTTCTACAATGTGCACGGGCTGGATAAAGAGCGCGGGCTGGTGAGCATCATCGAGATCGAGAACCCCCACTCGGCGCTGATCTTCTGCAACACGCGCATGCACGTCGATTACGTCACCGTGGTGCTGCAGCGCTACGGTTACGACGCCGACCTGCTGAGCTCTGACCTGTCGCAGGTGGCGCGTGAGCGCGTGATGGAGCGCGTGCGCCAGGGGAAGCTGCGCTTCCTGGTGGCGACAGACGTGGCGGCGCGCGGCATCGACCTGCCCGAACTGTCGCATGTGATCCAGTACGAACCGCCGGAGGACCCGGAAGCCTACATTCACCGCGCCGGGCGCACCGGCCGGGCGGGCAGCAGCGGCACGGCGATCACGCTGGCCTATACCAGCGAGCGCCCCGCTCTGCTGCGCATCGCCCGGCAGTTCAACATCGACCTGCAGGAGCGCAGCCTGCCCACCAGCGAAGAGGTGGGGAAGGTGGTCTCGGAGCGCATCATCACGCTGCTGGAGGCGCGCCTGCGCGGCCGCGACCGCCTGCAGGCCGAGCGCATGCAGCGCTTCCTGCCGCTCGCCAGGCGCCTGGGTGAGAACGACCAGGGAGTCGAGCTGCTTGCTATGCTGCTGGACGACTTCTACCAGGAGACTTTCCATGCCCCGGCGGTGCCGCCCGAAGAGGCGGAGAAGCCGGCGCCGCGGCGCACGGATAAGCGCCGGGGATCTCGCAGGAGACGCTCCTCACGGCATAACACGTAGAAGAGACAGGGAGAAGATCGGGACACGCACGAACGCGTACGGGCGCGGAGAATTTAATTAACTCCGCGCCCTTCGTGTTAATCCGCGTATGCCATCCATTTTTGAGAAACCTTCAGGATCTTAACCGGTTCAGTGACTGCTTTCACCCTTTCCTCACAACCATTCCATCCAGGATAGAAGCTGCCGGAGACCCTGAAGGTTTTCATGTTCCACTCCGGGAGTCCTGCACTGCCTCCCGGGCATTAACTGGTCAGCTCAGGCGGTTGTAGCGCAGGATGATGTGGTACTCGCTGTCTTCATCGTCGCTCACGTATTCACGGCGCTCACGGTACTGCACGTCCTTGCTCACCGGGACGACGGTGACGTCGATTTCGCCGTTGGTGGTGTACTGCTGCTCGGCAGGGGCGGGGAAGTTGGCGCTGGTCAGCATCGCCAGATCGAGGGCGGAGAGGGCGATCGTGTCCTCGATGATCAGATCCGCCGGGGCCCACAGGGCGACAATGGCGATGATCACGATCACCACGACCGCAACGATCAGCACAGCGATCAATCCTTTGACCCCGAATTTCTTGACGATGCCCCCCACAGCCGAAGATGCTTCTTCCTTGATCGCATCCCAGACGCGCTTGAGGATGTCGATGAAGGCATCGGTGAAGCTGTCGATCTGCTTTTCGAAGGCGTCCTCTGAATCGACCTCAAAACCGACCACGGCGATCGATACCCCGGCCAGTCCGCTGTCCTGGATGAGCACGCGGCTGATGTCGCGCTCATCGCCCGAATCTACGTCGCCGAAGCGGAAGTTGACCTCGTTTATCGAGCCCATGGTGAGGTCCGAGAACAGCGGGACGGCCAGGAAGCGCAGCCCGACTTCATCGGACCCCCACCAGGAAGGCGAGGTTTCCGCTTCGGCAACCAGCTTTTCGGAGGCAATCTGAAAGACGGCGGTGGATGGAGGCAGCACGTTGATGAAGATCTCGTTTGAAACGAACTCCGGGTCGGTATTTTCTACGCCCGTGTTGTTTGGGACCACCACCCTGACCTCATACAGTCCTACCGGGAGGTCTGCCGGGACCTGGAAGGTGAGCCGGTCGTGCACACGGCAGTCGTTGATGGGCACCTCCTGGCCGTTTTTGGTTTCCGTGGCCGGGGTTTCCCGGTCACCGCATACGAAGGCATCGACCTCGACATTGGCCGTGCCGGGGGGCCTGGCCCGCAGACGGACTTTCGCGTCGATGTTGAAGAAGTTGACGCCCTCCAGGACCACCGTGTCGCCAGCGCTGACTTCCGGCACCCGCAGGCAGACCGAAGTCCCTTCGGGGCCGAACACCTGGTGACCCGTGCAGTTGTCGGTCTTCACCTCGCAATTCAGCTTCACTTCGCCGTCCTGGACCTCGGGGGTGCAGACCTGTTCGAGCTCTTCCGGCAGGTAATCGCCGATCGTCAGGGGCGGGTCGAAATACACCGTGCGCAAACCGTTCACGCGGCAGATCTTCGGCAGGAATCCCAGGAAATTGCCGCCGTTGATGATGGAGTAGACCGGCCGCGGCAGCCCGGGGGCTTCCTCGACGCAGGCCTCCTCACCCAGCACTAAATCGGCAGCCCTGGCCTCGAGCTCCTGGATGAAAAGGTCTGCGATAAACTCCTCCGAAAGCGCCTGGTCCCCGGAGCCGAGGATGTCGGGGGAAAAGATCTGGTCGCGCACACCGGTGGGGAGGGTGCCGAAAGACTCCTGAACGCAGGAGAGGAAGCCGGGAGACTGGTTCGGTACGGAGTCCAGCACCTCGAATACGGAGGCTTCCAGAGCATTCCCGGGCTCGCGGCCCTGCTGGTAGCGGCGCAGCTGGTGCATGATGGTCGCCGCGATCACGCTGGGCACGGGATTGTTGTCGACCAGGTGCTGCAGTTTGGC
>JAAYXE010000098.1 GCA_012516075.1 Chloroflexota bacterium
TCACCAGCCTGCGGTTCTTTTTCCACCCGCTGCGGAGGAGAATCTTCTCGCCCGGCAGGCGGTTCGTACGCTCCCTGGCGCTGGCGGGCGCGTTCGCGAGCTTCGAAAAGCTGGCCCATCAGGCGCGGCTGGCCGCCTTCCACTGCGCCGCGGCGCGCACCAACCCGCTGGCGCACCCAGGCCCATGCCCTCTGCAAATCATGGCGTGAGACCATGACTCGCCGTACGGCGACATCCAGCGGGAAGAGCAGGGCAGCAGCCAGGAGCAGTGTGCGCCAGATCTCTCGCGCGTAATCCGCAGCTGGCAGGTTGTGCAGAAAAGCTTCTTCGGGGGTGATGATCCGCCCGCTGCCGGCGGCACCGGTGATGCGGGCCAGCTCCGCCAGCAGTCCCTGGTTGATGCCGCTGGCCCGGTATTCGGGCGAATAGGGCACCACCAGCCCCAGCAGCATCTGCCCGACCGGCCGGTCACCGTCATTGATCCCCAGCCAGACCAGATAGGTTCCCGGCTGCGACAGGTCCTCCAGGGTCTCATAGCGCCCCGCGCCTACCTGACCCAGTTCGACTTCACGAGTGGTCAAATCGGGGGCGATAATGCGCGCCGTAACCGTCAGGAAGTTCATCGGCCGGTCATTATCATCCAGGGCTTCCAGACGGATGGCGGCGCGGCCGTCTTCAATGGTCGCCTGAGCCTGCAGCCCTTCGACCTGTGGAACCGGCAGAGTCCAGTTAACAAGCTGGCCGGCGAAGCGGGAGAATCCCTCCCAGCGCAGCCATTCCACCGCCCACTGCCCTTTCAGATCCGAGGTCCACACGGCGGCGCGCCCGAGCCCATACTGCCAGCTTGCCAGCAGGGGATCGCCGCGCGGGGTGAGCAGATCCAGGCGGGCCGTGTTCTTGGGAGAAGTGCCGTTGTAACCGAACAGCGCCGGCAGCGCGTTTGCATCCAGACCGCTGAGGATCGGGCTGGACACACCCGGCAGAGGATAAAACGCCTCATCGATGATATATTCGCCCACCGAGCGCACGGTTTCCTTCAGGAAAAAATCCGGAACGCTGAGGATATCCACCGCCGGGTAAAACGCACCCCCGCCGCGATCGGAGAGTTCGGCCAGGTATAACGCCGAGCCTTCTCCTGCAGCAACCACGCTGAGGGTAATGCCATCCTCGCGCATTTGCTCCGCCAGTTCGAGCAGCTCACCTTCTCGAACCCATCCGTCTGTCATCAAAATAATATGCTTGCGTCTGGCATCCACGCCCTGTAGCGCTTCGTAAGCGGCTTCCACGCCGGTGCGCATGTTGGTCTGCCCCTCGGCCTGGAATGAACCGATGGACTGTTCCAGGGTATAGGCATCCACCAGCGGGCTGATCTGCTGAACCCAGTGAGCACGCTCATCGAACGCGACAACACCCAGATAATCCTGCGGGCCGAGGGCGCTGGCAGAGCGCATGATCGCCTCTTTGGCGATATCCACCTTGGGCTGTCCCACTTCAGCGCGCGTGTACGACTGGTTCAGATCGGGGTTATCGCAGTGACAGCGCCCCATGCTGCCCGATTTGTCCACGGCCAGCACCAGGGCCAGATTGGCCGAGAGTTCCTTGTTGCGCACGTCCATGTACACCGGCAGGGTTTCTTCCAGCGGAGTGCGCAGATATCCACCAGCGCCGAAAGAATTCTCACCCCCGGTCATTAACAGGCCCCTGCCCAGGTCCCTTACATAGGCTTGCAGCATAATACCAGCCTCAGCTGGCAGAGCAGGGTACGGCACATTGGCCAGCACCACCGCGTCGTATGCGGCCATCTCGGGCAGTGTGGTGGGGAACTGGGAGGGTGAAATCGAATCAACATGCATCTGCGCGGCTTCTAAAGCGCTGGCGAGGTTTGTCCCCTCCCCGGGGTCTCCTTCCACGATCAGCACCCGCGGCGGGCCGTGCACCACGGTGAAAGCGCTGGCCTCGTTGTTCTGCAGGCGGTTGTCTATATCGGGGACGATCTGAGCCCGAAAGCGCCGGAAGCCTGCCTCGCCGGCCTCTACGGAAATCGGAAAACGGTTGATTCCTGGTTGTAAGCTCAGCTCACGGGTGGCGATCAGGGCGCCGTCCTCAAACACCCGCAGGGTTGCGCTGGTTTGTGCGCTGCTGCGTACCACTGCGGTGAGATCGAAGTTCTGGCCCTGACGCACATCCACCGGGGCTTCCAGCGCCTCAACCAGCACTTCCACCTCCCCCTGTTCGCTTCCCAGCGGTACGTACACCAGCTCAATGTTGTGCGCGGCAGCCAGTTCGGCCTGATCCAGCGCGGTGCTCAGATTCTCGCGCCCGTCCGAAAGCAGCACCATTCGTTTGGCGCCTTCATCGGGGAAGAGGGCCAATGCAAGCTGCAGTGCACCGGCAATGTTGGTGCGTGTGGTCACCGGTACGGAGGCCAGTCCGTTGAGCAGGCGTTCTTCGGAGGCCAGCCGCTCCACGAGCGCATCCTGTCCAAAGACCACCACCGCCGCCCGGTCTCCGGCAGGCATCTCGTTCACAGCCTGTCGGATGAAGGACTCGCCTGCATCCTGTTCGGCAGGCGGAATGCTGTCGGAGACATCGAGCAGGAAAACGGTAGTCAGCAGGTCGGTGGGCAGACGAATCTGAATACCTGCCAGGGCCAGCACAATGAACAGCAGCAGCAGTGAGCGCAGCGCCAGACCGAACCACAGGCGGCGAGGGGTCTGTCCGCGCCGGCCTACCAGCCCCAGGACCACCGTCAGAGGGATCAGCAGCAAAAGCCAGAGAAACTGCGGGTAAATAAACGCGATATTCATAGACGGTTACCGTCTGAACCTTTCCAGGAAGCGGCTGGCGTCATCGCGCAGGCGTACCAGTGCCGCCCGCTGGTAAACAAACCACTCGCCCGTCAGCACAGCCAGGGAAAGCAGAGCGAACGGCCGCCACCATTCGCGGCGCGCCAGTTGATCCTGCGTCCCTTCGCCCGAACCTTCTGCAGCCGGCCCGGGCAGAGAAGCGGCCGGCTCGATTAGAGACTCCTGATTCGAAAACAGGTTGACCACAAACGCCGCCGATCCGCTCTCCCCCCAGCTGACCCGATACACGCCCAATTCCGTGGTGTCTGCAAAAACCAGCCGCCCGGCGTCCATGTTCAGGCGGACCACGGACCCATCGGGGCGGGTCACGGTTACGGCTTCACCCTCAACAGGCGGCAGGAAGGAGATCGTTTCACCAGGGTTCACCTGCTGCGGGATGCCGCCGCTGCTGCCCGGCACCAGCCATTGAAACAGATTGGCCCACAGCAGAGGGAACGCCATATTCAGCGGCAGGTCTGAGCGCCGGAGATCAAATGCGAGCACAGCCACCCGGCGGCCGTCAACCTCACCAACAAACAACAGCGGGGAGCTGCCTTCTGCAGATTCTCCCATAATGACCGGTCGAGCCCAATCGGGAAGGGGGATGCTCACGGCATCCAGCACGTTGATGCCAGTCAGCGAAACGTGGCTCAACAGGGGATCATCCACGTTGGCCGCGTTCAACACAGGCGTCTCTATCGTCCCGGTGGTGGTAAACATCTCTGTGCTGCTTACCGGGGCGATAAACAACAGATTACCGTCGGGCAGTTCATCCTCCCCGGGTACGTAGCCATCAAAGATGGTCAGATCAGCCTCCGGAATCAGCGGGCCGCTCGCGGCGTCGTTTTCGGCCTGCTCCTCCGCAAGCACCCGCGTGTCCACACGCGTCAGTTCGGCTCCAGGAAACAGACTGATGGCGGTTTCCAGAAAGCGGTTGCCGGGAGAGACCAGCGCCACGGAGATCGAACCGCTGCCACCGGTCAGCACAGCCACGGCCTGGTTGTCGAGCGGAAGCATATCCTCCTCCGCCAGCCGGGCTTCAATCTGCACCGTATCCGGAGGCAGATCCTCGACCACCACCGCCTGCTGCCCCCGGGCAGGCAGTTCCAGATCGTAGGCATTAAGCAGCGCACCGTTGGCATACAACAGCAGGCGGTTCTGAGCCGGCTGGGCCCCATAATTGGCGATCTGCGCGAAGGCAGTCAGCGCGCCGCTGCCCGGTGCCTTCTCCAGGGTCAGCTGGCTGATGGCCTGATTCTGTCCATCGATCCCCACCGGCAGGTACGTCAGGCGGCCCTTGAGCGCCAGGCGCTCGGGGAGGGTCACACGCCCGTCGGAGAGCACAACAATCTCGGTATCGGGCTGGCGTGCGGCGATCGCAGAAGCCAGTTCCAGAGCAACGCCAAGCTCGCTGCCCCCCATTTCCGGCTGGATGCTCTCAATGGCCAGGTGCGCCTGACGGCGGTCCTGCGTAGAAGCCACCCTGACCTGCGCTTCCGTTCCGGCTGAGATCACCGTGATGCGGGCGTCGTCGAGCATATCATCCACAAGCTGGCGGGCCCGCTGTTTGGCTGCTTCCAGCCGGTTTGGCGCGACATCCGTGGCAGACATGCTGGCCGAGGTGTCCAGGATCAGGATCAGAGCCTCCCCGCCCACTCCTTGAACCAGCGTAAAGGGGCGCGCCAGGGCAAAGATCAGGACCAGCAGGAAAAGCAGCTGCAGGATCAGCAGCAAATTGCGGCGCAGGCGCTGCCATGGGGCGTTCGCCTCCATATCGCGCACCATCTTACGCCACAGATATGTGCTCGATACCTCTCGTTCGGTACGTCGCAGTTTCAAGAGGTACAGCGCCACAATCAGCGGCAGGAGCAGGGAGAGGGCGAAAGCTGCCGGAGCCAGAAAGTTCATTTCAATACGCCCTTCTGACGCAGCCAGGCAAAGAGCAGTTCTTCAATGGGGAGCGATGTGTCCAGCGGGACATAATGCATGCCGCGAGCGCTGCAAAAACGGCGCAGTTCTTCCTGCCAGGCCTGCAGGTTCTGGCGGTAGCGTTCGAGCAGCTCATAATCTGCGGTGATTTCCACTTCAGCACCGCTTTCAACGTCGATCAATTTAAGATCTCCCTGCAGGTCGGGCCGCACTTCTTCGGGTGCCAGTATATGCACCAGAGTAACCTCAAATCCCCGTGAAGCCAGCGCGCGCAGTCCATCAAGCCAGCCGTCATCCATCAGATCCGAGAGCAGCATCAGCGGTCCTGGCTGGGAGGCAGCCGCAGCATAGGAGCGCAGGGCACGAGCCGGATCAAAGGACCTGCCTCTGCCGTTCTCCCCATTGTTCTGGCCGGCCAGGTTTTGCAGAAAACTGAACAGCGCCAGCGCCTGGTTCTTCCCGCGGTGGGGAGGAAAATACCGGCCGCTCCCGTTGGCGGACTTGCCGCTAGCGTCCGGCAGGGCGCCCAGCGCTGTGATAGTGACGCGGTCGAGCCCCGCCAGCGCCACATAACCCAGAGCACCCGCCGAGCGCACCGCATACCACAGTTTGTTCGGCTGCCCCCAATTCATCGATGCGCTGGTGTCGATCAGGAAGTGCACCAGCAGGTCCTGTTCTTCGACAAACAGCTTGATGAAGAAGCGCTCCAGGCGGGCATACGCGCTCCAGTCAATACGGCGGAAGTCATCCCCCGGGACATAAGGCCGGTAGTCAGCGAACTCAACCGACTGGCCGCGCTGGCTGCTGCGCCGCTCGCCCTGTAAAGGCCCGGCCGCAGCCCGCCGCGTGACCAGCGCCAGCCGCTCCAGGCGGTGTATGAATTCCTCCGTAAATAATCGCTCTGCCATTTAAGACTATGCCGGTTCTGGCACCAGTGCATCCAGGATGCGTGCAATCACATGATCAGTGGTAATACCCTCGGCCTGGGCTTCAAAGTTCAGAATCATGCGGTGGCGCAGTGCAGGCAGCGCTGAGGTCCGGATATCGTCGAAGGCCACGTTGTAGCGACCATCCAGCAGAGCAATGATTTTTCCGGCCAGAATCATGGCCTGCATGCCGCGCGGACTGGCCCCATAGCGAACCCACTCATTCACAAAGGGTGGGCTGAGCGGATCATCCGGATGGGTGGCTTTCAACAGCCGGGCGGCATAGGCAACCACATGCTCCGCAATGGGTACGCCGCGCGCCAGTTTCTGCATCGCCACAATACGGGCGCCGTCGGCAACAGGGCTGGCCTGTGGTACGTCCACTGCGGTTGTGCGGTTGGCAATTTCCACCAGCTCGTCCACCGAGGGGAAGGGCACGTCGATTTTAAAGAAGAAGCGGTCCAGCTGCGCCTCTGGCAGCGGGTAGGTGCCTTCCATCTCGAGCGGGTTCTGAGTGGCCAGCACAAAGAACGGCTCAGGAAGCCGGCGTGTGGTCTTGGCCACCGTTACGCTGTGTTCCTGCATGGCCTCCAGCATCGCCGATTGGGTCTTCGGGGTGGCGCGGTTGATCTCGTCGGCCAGCACCAGATTGGCAAAGATGGGCCCGGGTTCGAACTGGAACTGCCGCCGGCCCTGCTCGTCTTCCACAATCAGGTTAGTGCCCACAATGTCCGCCGGCATCAGGTCTGGCGTAAACTGGATGCGGTTGAATGCACAGTCTACTGCCTGGGCAAGGGTGCGCACCAGCATGGTCTTCCCCAGGCCAGGAACACCTTCCAGCAGGGCATTACCGCCCGCCAGCAGCGTGATCAGCGTCTGGCGCACCAGTTCCTGCTGGCCGACAATCACCTGCCCGACCTGCTCTTCTATTTCAGCCGCTGTGCTGCGGAATTCATCAGCCGTCATGGTTGTTTCGTCCATCATGCTCAATCCTTTTTTCGTTTCATCTAGCAAAATGCCCACCAGAGCTGTCGTTTACCGTATCGCCGGAAGCGGCTGCGATTGAGAGAATACAACCTCATCCTGGGCGTTGAAACCTTCTGCGAGGGTCAAGCTGTGCTGTCCCGAGCGCACAAGCAAAATGGTGCTGTTGATCACTTCGACGCGCTGGCTCTCACCGTCGTCCCAGGTTATTTCCACAGCCACGATCGCCTCGTCATTGACACGCCCGTGTACATGGCTGGTGCTGGAAAATTCTCCCCGGCCGTCGCGGAGAGAACTACCACTGCCCAGTTGAATGGGCTCGCCCGGATCGTCTGCCGGGCCGCAGCTGCCACCGCCGCTCCGGATCCTCCAACCCAGTGGGAAACGCTGGGTTTCATACACATACAGGCAGGAATCGCGCTGCCCCGGCAGGCGGTTGCCCTCATACAACACCAGCACAAACACATTTTCACCCAGTTCAGCAGTTTGCAGCACCTCGATGCTGTCCGGGTCCACCTGGAAATCACGCGCTCTGTCGTTCAATACCTCCTGTACGGCTGCGCGTTCCGGGCTGATATTCAACAGCGTACCGCATCCGGACAGCAGCAGTACAGTGCACAACAGAGCTGCCGTTGTAAACAAGGCCCTCCCCGGGCTCACCGGTAGAGCTGCCGGTTTCACAACCACACAGACCTCCGTGTTTGCTAAGGTTCCAACTGTGAGAAGTACTCGCGCACGTAATCCTTTAACCCGGAGGGGATGTAGATCTGGTCCATCGCTTCGGCCGCCGCCTCCAGGTAGTCGTAATAGACTTCTTCGTAAGGGATCAGGCTCGGATTTAAAACGCCCGCACCGGGATCGCGCTGTTCGCGCACCTGGGTTTCACCCTGACCGGTATCCTGCCCGGGGATGAAAACTTCTCCATCGCCTCCCTCCAGGCGGTCGCGAGGGACGTAGACCTGTGAGTCAGTTTCATCGACCGCTCCCGACTGGCCGGGTCCCTGCGGGCGGCCGGCACTGCCGCTGCCCCGATTGGGCGGCAGGGTATTCGAACGCGAACCACCGCCGCTCTGGCCCTGTCCTTGTCCCTGACCCTGGCCTTGACCTTGTCCTTGTCCTTGTCCTTGACCCTGTCCCTGGCCCTGACCTTGTCCCTGGCCTTCTCCTTCGCCCTCGCCCTGGTCTTCACCATCCTGGCCTTCGCCCCGCTGGGCAACGCGGCGCCCCGGAGCGCCGGCCTGGCTGATCACCTGCCGGCTGCCCTGCAGCTGGGTGAGCACGCGCTGGATCGCCTGCTGGTCGGCCAGATCTCCCTGAGCTCGCTGCAGAGCTGCAGCAGCATCCTGAGCCGCCTGGTCGAGCGCCTGCTGGTCGCCAGCTTGAGCTGCCTGTGCCATCGCGGCCAGCGCCTGTGCCAGGCTGCCATCGCCCGCCTGAGCCGCGCGTGCAGCCATCTGGGATAGGGACTGAGCCAGAGCCTGTCGTTCGCTGTCATCCAGCGTCTGCAGTTGTTCAGATAATTCGCGCAGCGCTTCGGCTGCCGCGTCCAGGCTGCTTTCATTCTCCGACTGCTGGCGCCCGGCGAGATCCTGCATCTGCGCAGCCAGCGCTTCGAGAGCTGCCTGGCGGGCGCCGGCGTTCGGGTCAGTGCGCCGGCGGAGTGCTTCTTCCAGCCGGGAGAGATCGGCCAGGGCCTGCTCCCGGTCACCGCGGTTCTGGCGCAGCTGGTTGGCCAGCTCTTCCAGCCGGCGCAGCAGTTCCTCCTGCTCTTCCGGAGTCAGCTCCTGTGATGCGGCAATCTCCTCGCGCAGTTCTTCCAGCTCGCGCGCCTGATTATCCGCTGCCTCCGCCACGGCCCTGCGCTCATCCAGAACAGCATCCATTGGATTGGGCAGGTAAAGCAGCGTTCCCGCAGCCGCAAGCCCCAGGGCTGCGGCGATCAAAGGCCGCTGCAGCCAGAGCAGCGGAAAAGCCCGGCGCGGATCGACAAGCCGTGCCGTTTCAACCGCGTCTGCTTTCTGGCGGCTGACCAGGTCTGGCTCGAAAGAGGCGAACATCCGGCTGTGATGTGAGCCGCCTGCATCCAGGATGTAACCGGTGGACAGGCGCTCTTTAAGGCCCAGCTCCACATCCGCACGCCTGGCGACCTGAATCAGAGGCATCGGACGCAGCAGCGAATAGGCGATCACCGCCAGCAGCCAGATCACCGGCGGCAGGAATGCCCACAGGGTCAGCCGCTCTACTGGCCAGATGCGCCCGGCCAGCAGCACTGCTGCCACAGCCGCCAGGGATATCCACAGCGTGCGCTGCGCCAGAAGCCAGCCGTCCCTCAGGCGTAAGCGCCGTTTAAAGCGGATCAGATATGGATCCAGGGAGGTTTTCATGTTCTCCACCTGCATAACACAGCTCCTTAATACCCCCGGATCCCAGCCGCATCCTGCACCAGCCGGTTATTCGGCTGCAGGCCAACCGGCTCTCCATCTACGGGACCGGGATTAGGGGTTGGCGTTGGTGCATCCACCGGCACCGCCGGCTCGATAATCGCCGGTGCCGGGACAACCCCTGGCAGATCCATAAACGGCGTGGGAGTGGCACTGAATAAGCCCGCGCCTTCATAGCGGTCCGCAGTGCTCCAGAATGCAAAACCAACCGCAGCAGAGAACAGCAGCAGAATGAGAAGCGCAGCCGCGAGGTTTTTCCAGCCAATCCGCCAGCGGCGGGCTGGCTGTACCAGGCGCATGGTGATCATATACAGGACCAGGGTCAACAGCCCGTAAAAGGGCAGGCTGTAGTGATACAGCGGTCTGGGGATGCTGGTCTGGCTGACCGGCATGTCGATGCCCAGGAACAGCCCCCCGAAGACATAGTACAGGGGATTTCCATACGGGTTGTTTGCCACCGACGAGATCGTGGAAAATAATGCCGAGATCGGGCTGGGGACCAGAAGCCAGCGAGGCGGCTGAGTCTGGAGCAAAATGCTCGTCGCCATGGCGGCGAACAGTGGACCGAAAAGCAGCAGGCCAACGGTCAGATAGCTGACCACTGTAGCCCGCCCGGTGCGACCGAACAGGGCGGAATAGAAGAGCCCGATCACACCAAACATTACCGCCAGCACAATGAGCAGGACCAGCGCCTTGACCATGTCGCGCGGCGAAACTCCGCCGAAGATAAACACCAGGCTCGACATGGGTACGGCAGCAAAGACCAAAAGAAACACATAGCTCAACGCCGATACCAGCTTCCCGGAGAGGATGCTCGCCGGCCGCAGCGGTGTGGCCATCAACATCTCGTAGGTCTGCTTTTCCTGCTCGCCGCTGATTGCGCCTGCTGTCACCGCAGGCGTGACGGCGCAAACCAGGAGCAGCTCCAGGAAAACCAGGCCGGTAAACAGTGCCTGTCCGATTTGCGGGCTGATCGGCAGTCCGGTGTAGCGCGTGCTGGCGAGCGCCAGTTGATACAGGATATAACTCGCCGCTGCCATGAAAAGTAAAATCCCCGTGAGCGTGGCAAAGGCGCGCACCCCACGCATGCGCGAGCGAAGTTCTTTTACAATAATTGGGTTTACGCCCAGCGGCAGCCTGACCCATCCCGGTTTTGCTGCCTCGCTTCTCGCTGTCATCAGGCCACCTCCCCCTTCGTCAGGCGAAGGAAGACTTCTTCCAGATCCGTGGCGGTTTCTGCAAACGATGCCACGCGCACCCGGTTGGCCAGGAGCACCTCCAGCAGGTCTGCCGCGGCATGTTCATCGCCAATGAAATCAACCTCCAGGCTGTCGTCAACCGGAGCCACCCGGTTCACCCCGGCCTGGCGGCTCAAAATCTCCTCAGCATGTTCCAGATCCGATAGTACCTTTATGCGCAGGGTGTGCGCATCCTGGATCCTCCTGCGGATTTCATCCAGCGGACCACTGGCCACCAGCTGCCCTTTTTCAATGATCCCCACGGCATCGCACAGTTCCGCCAGTTCGGTCAGGATATGCGAACTGAGGATCACGGTCTTCCCCATGGCGCCCAGTTCGCGCAGCAGTTCGCGCATCTCAACCCGGGCGCGGGGGTCCAATCCCGAAGCAGGCTCGTCAAGCAGCAGCACCTGGGGATCGTGGACCAGAGCGTGCGCCAGGCACAGACGCTGCCGCATGCCGCGTGAGAGTGTCTGCACGTAGGCGTCACGTTTCTCTCCCAGATCGACCAGATCCAGCAGTTCCGATATGACTCGCTTTCGCCGCTCTGCAGGGATCCCATAACAGCGAGCAAAGAAGTCCAGGTATTCCCACACCAGCAGGTCTTCGTACACGCCGAAGAAATCCGGCATGTAGCCGATCTGACGCTGTAGATCACGCCAGTTGTGGTTGACCGGCTGCCCGTTGACCAGTATTTCTCCGGAGGATGGCTCGAGTAAACCGGCCAGCATGCGCAGGGTGGTGGTTTTACCTGCGCCATTGGGGCCGATCAGGCCGTAAAGCACGCCCTGGGGAACGCCCAGGTTTAAGTCCTGCACGGCCCAGACCTTGCCAAAGCGCCGGTTTAAATTTCGGGTTTCAATGGCGTACACGGTCAACTCTCCTGCCCATCCGGAGACCCGGCAGCCTCCAGCCCCATATCCACGTAATAGCAGCCCTGGGTGTTGTTACTGCTCAATCGCACCCGGATCAACCCGGAATCATTCACCAGGCTGCCAGCATCGGTGATGACGTTGAGCCCCTGAACAACCTGAGGCAGCTCTCCCCAACCGTTCTCACTCCAGTCAAAAACGGCCACTTCGGGAGCATCCCACCAGCCGGCATCGGTCGACAGCGAAAGTTTTAGCTCATTGACCGGCAGCCGGCGCAGTTCTTCAGGCACCGTGAACTCGAACACCGCCTCGCCGCTGGCCAGGTAAACCGAGGGGCTGCTCATATCGCCGCATATCCCCCCGTCGCGGGGTATTTCGACCAGCGAGCCGGGGATCATGCCTGGCGGGAGGGAGATCGTCCCATCTGACGGAAAGTTGTATTCAAGCGGCTGATATACCAGGGCAGTGGCCTGCTGCTGGGGTTCACGACCGCGAATAGAGAGTGCAGGCGGAGCATCGTCCACCCATCCCAGCAGCATCACTTCCCGGCTTTCACCCCAACCGGTCATACGGCCCGAGCTCATCCGCATCCAGGGACCGCTTTCAAAGGTGCTCTCGACGACCGAACGTTTGACTTCGGCCTCGCGCGGCGGGCCGGAAGCGCCCTGGTTGATAAACTGGTCTTCAAACAGCATGTAGCTGAGCGGCGGACTGAAGCGCTGTCCACTGATTTTCAGAAGATCGAGAACCACTTCGGCTTCTTCACCGGGCGCCAGCTCCCCGAGCCGGACGAAGGATTTCCCCAGGATCACGACCGCATCACGGATAACCTGAGAGGTTTCATTACGGATCACGCCTCGGAGCAGGTCGCCGTCGACCTGCAGGTCGGCGCTGATCTGTCCAAAATCCGGCCAGATTTCTTCTGACATAAAGCTTTGCATCGACCACTGGTTGACACTCAACCCGCGCACTTCGCCGGTCTCGCCCTGTACGAAGACCACTTCACTGCTCGTGCTGGTGGAAGGAAGTCCCCCTCCCCAGGGGTCATAGTAGGTCTGTATAGGGCTGAGCAGACCCTGTCCTGCGACCTGCACCTGGTAATTATCCGCGCCAGGAGAGAAAAGCCCCAGATAGCTGGTTACACCGGCAGGCGCGCCCGGGCGCATCTCGATGACGGCCACCTTATTGACCACCAGATCGGTGCCGCGCAGCAGGTAGCCGATGCCGAAGGAACCGGCGGAGAACAGGATGGTGATCAGCGGGATGGTAACCCAGGCCCAATGCAGGCGTTTGCGCCAGCGCAGCACCAGGTAATTCACCGGCCCCACCAGCAGAATGTAGATGCCCAGCAGCAGCGCCAGTCCCTGCACAGAGGGCAGGTCCAGCACAGGCATATTCGAAAGCGTATAGGGCATCGACTGGGCGCGCATCTGGCGGGCGGACATGTCCGGGGGCAGACTATCAGGATACGCAGCACCCGGAGACAGCAGAGCCTGCCAGAAGTTTTCAGTCCCGCTCCAGCCCTCAAAAGGCGGTGCGGTCAGGTCCAGTGAGACGAAATCTACCAGGCCGGCGCCGAACGTCCGCTCAACTACAAGAGGAAAATCCTTGCTGCCGGCCAGGACTACAGAGCCCCCGGCATCTCCAAGCACGGCCACAAAAGGACCGGGGTCCCGCGAACTTTCTGTCCCGGCAAATTCTGCCAGCGGGGCTAATTCTTCAGCGCTGATCTCTTGAATCTGACCACCCTGCACCGGCAAAATATCTGCAAAGGCTGCACTGGTCTGCTGGAAGCCTGCACCGCCGCCGATAACCAGGCGACCTCCTGCTGCGACCCAGGCCTTCAGCACGGCAGCCTGGTCCGGGGTGAGAGAGGAAGTATCTACCCCGTTAAAAACCAGCACGTCAAGCGATTTCAGCCCCTCCACGCGCTCCGGGAGCTCCTGAAGACCGATATCCACCAGGATGATAGGACGGTGGCGGCCGGGCATCTCAATCCCCGACATCAAAGCCAGTGCACCGCGTTCCGGAGCGACCAGTCCAATCAGGAAACTGATGTTCGGCTGAGACTGGACAGGAACTTTCTGTGACTCGATCCTGCGGTCTCCAGACACCAGTTCCACTTCGATTTCACGCGAAAAGTTGTTGGGGAGGACATAGACGGGAACGCGCTTACGCGCACCGGCAGGGAGAGATACCGGAACTGCAAATACGGTCGAACCGGCGCTGCCTCGCACCCTCACGCGCACCTCGCCATCGATATCGCCGCCGCTGTTCTCCAGCTCTACCCAGACTGGCAGCCATTCTCCATACTTGAAATAGCCTTCAAAAGCAGGCTGCGCGCGCATCTCAACCCCGGATGTCTGAGCAGCAGCATGAGAGGCAGCTGTCCCAGATAGCACGGCGATCAGCAGCAGCGCAGTGACCAGACGGATTATCCTCTTTTGCATCTTTATAAAGACCTCCCGATTCGGCCTTCGGTGATCAAGGGCAGCAGCGAAGCCTGACAGAATGGGGCGCTTCACACAGCGCCGGGAATATGCAGCAGTACAGCAGAAGGGAAATCCCCTTCCTGAGTTTATTGACGCTTATATCCGGACAAAAGTTCCCCTCATTGTTTTCGCCCGCATAAGGCAACTATAGCACATTTCTCCAGCCTCACTGCCCACACGCACGCTGCGTCCTTTTTGGAAAATGTCCGTCTATATGGGTGAGAACGGATATACTGTGAACAGGAGAAAGTCTCATGGACAGTCAGAAGGTGAAGGAAGAAGTCAGAAAACACTATGGGGTCATCGCCAGCCAGGGTGGCTGCTGCGGCAGTTCCAGCAGCGCCTGCTGCTCGAATGGGCCCGGGGAACTCATTTCCATCACGGAACTTGAGCCCGAAAAGGTGGATGTGATCCGCGCAGCAGACCTGGGGCTGGGATGCGGTATGCCCACCCGCAGCGCCGGAATTCGTCCCGGAGAAACCGTGCTTGATCTGGGAAGCGGGGCCGGGATCGACGCCTTTCTGGCCGCCAGAGAAGCCGGCCCGGAAGGGCGCGTAATCGGCGTGGATATGACGCCTGAAATGATCGCCCGAGCGCGCGCAAACGCGATAAAAGGCGGTTTCAATCAGGTAGAATTTCGCCTGGGAGAAATTGAGGCGCTGCCGGTTGAATCGGAAAGCGTGGATGTCGTCATTTCGAACTGCGTGATCAACCTGGTACCCGATAAAGCGAAAGCCTTTTCTGAAATTTACCGGGTTCTGCGCCCGGGCGGGCGTTTCTCGATCTCCGACATCGTCACAATCGGACATGTCCCTGATGAGATCCGTCAGGATATGGAGCTGTGGGCAGGCTGTATCGCCGGGGCCATGGAGATTACAAATTACCTCAATGTGATCGTTCGTGCCGGGTTCCAGGAAGTGAAAGTCAGTCAGAAGGTAGAATTTGACACCCCACAGGGGCAGGACTACAGCTTCGCCAGCATCACAGTTGAGGGGCGCAAAGCATGACGTTATCGACGGCAGAAATCTGGGAGCACTTCAGCCAGCCGCTGCGGGCGTTCATCATCCGCCGGATCGATAATCCGGACGACGCGGAGGACCTGCTCCAGGACATCTTCGTCAAGATTCATACCCACATACCAGAGCTGAGAGATGAGGAACGACTGGCGCCCTGGCTGTACCAGATTGCCCGCAACGCAGTGGCCGATTACTACCGCAAACAGCCCGCGTTAGTCGAACTGCCTCCAGACCTCAGCGAGGACATTGAACCGGAGGAAGCAGACCCGGAGGCGCAAATCGCCTCCGGGCTGCGGAACATGATCGCCAGCCTGCCGGAGCAGTACCGGCAGGCGCTGCTGCTGGCCGAAATCCAGGGATTAAAGCAAAGAGAGCTGGCCAGCCGGCTGGGCATTTCCATCAGCGGGGCAAAGTCGCGCGTGCAGCGCGGCCGGGAGATGCTGCGCCAGAGGCTGCTGGACTGCTGCCATTTTGAGTTCGACCGGCGCGGGCGGGTGATCGATTACACACCGCGCCCGGACTGCTGCCGGTCGTGCAGGTGCTGTTCAACTGCAGCAGCAATATAGTTCAAATTAGTTTGATATATTTCCAGAGGATAAAGCAGGTGTTCATGCACAAAGCCCGGCGGGAAAATCACTTTGACAAAAAAGCACTGCAGCCATACTGTGAGTTCCTCTTCGAAGATGTACTTTAGATCGGAAATCAAAATCCTGGCGCTGCAGAACGAAGGTGAAGCGACCGGCGCCGTGAACGCAAGCAATTACGTGCAGAGCGGCAGCTGTCCTTTCCGTCTGCGGCCTGATGATGACCTGCAGAGAATAAGGTCAGCGTTCTTATGCCTGGTCACAGAATCAAAGCGCCGGACCTTGCCAGCAATTGGGAGAGACCTGGCCAACCAGGGCCACTGTTAGCATCTCTGTGCCCAGGAAAAGTACCTGTTGAAAGCACAGGGCAAGCAGTTACCAGCACCTCCGAAAGGTCCTGGTGTACTGCTCGCTCACCGGATACAGTGAAATCAGTATCCTATGATCACAGAGGGCATAATTTCCCAGGGGAAACACGTATGCAGCCTGGTGTCAGTGCAAATGCGAGCTGAACCGTGGAACATAGAGGCCGGATGTTTCACGTGAAACCTCCGGACAGCACCATTGTTTCACGTGAAACGTCAACAAAAAACCTCCGGGCCCAGCCGGTCCGGAGGTTTTGCATCAAAAACGAGTAAACTATAGAACGCCGTTCTCGTACGCCCAGCGATCCAGGGTTTCTTCGATCAGATCCAGATAGGCGTCGAATGCGCGCACTCGCTCAACGAAGGCGTCGCCGTATATTCCCATCTGAGTAAAGGCTTGCTGCCAGTCTTTTACAACCGGTGAATCCTCGGGGAGTTGACAAACGGCCTGGACCCACTTGCGCTGCAGCGCCCACATCAGGAGCTGGGGCTGGCCGGCAGCGATGAAAGAGTCAAACGCCTGCTGGTAATAAACTCGACGCGCCGGGTGAAAGCGTGCTTCCGAGCTGACTTCGTATGCCGCATCAAATGCCGCTTCCCAGGGCGAAAGCCAGGAGCGCACCGTTTCGGTATCGAGATTGTTAGCGCCCAGCAGCCCCAGAAGTCCGGGGTACAGGCCGGGCTGCCCCACCGCCTCTGCACGCTGCTGGTATTCGAGCAAATAACGCCGTTCGGTCAGGGGCTGACTGCTAAGCGATGCGATGGCATTTACGGCATGGTCCAGGGCCTTATAGTACATCGCAATCTCTTTTATCCCGGCACCTTCCGCCTTTTGATCGATTTCAAACCACATCTGGCGGGCATGCTCTGCCTGGCTGCGCGCACGCTGCATGACATTGCTTGCATCATTGAATTGACCGCGCACGCTGGCCTGTGTGAAGTCCATAAAGTGCTGCGGGTCATACAGGATCGTACAGGAAAATATCGTCGGGCCCATCCAGGGGTGAACCCGCAGCTGGCGCGGCTGGCGGTAATCACGGTGATGGTGGTGTGAAATATCCAGGTGTATTTCCCGCGTGATCGGGACAATTTCACGGGCCTCTGTGGCTGCATCTGAATGAATAAAGACCAGGTCGATATCTGTGGTGCCGCCCAACAGAAAACCATCATCTCTCAACAGCGAGCCGCAGAGATAGATCGACATCAATCCACGGTCCGCACGGGTTCGCCGGGAGACAGTGTCCTTGACGATATTCATTAATGTATCGCGGGTGATACGCATGCAGAACCCTCTCCAGAGGTCAGCTCTTCAGCTCTCCTTTGTTCCGTCGAAGGGAAGCTCGGGCTGATAAGGCGCTTCTTTCAACGCTTCCCTTATCCGGTTTTCAACCCACTTGAGATCCTCCGGGTTACGCACGAAATCCAGGTGATTGGTATCGATTGCAAGCACAGGGGAGCGGCGGCTCCAGTTATCGCCAAAAAATGACTCGTAGGCCTGATTGAGCTGTTCGATATAGGCACGATCCATGTTGCGCTCATAAGGGCGGTCGCGCTGGGCAATGCGCTGCATCAGCATGTCCGTATCCGCGCGCAGGTACACGATCAGATTCGGAACCGGGATCTTCTCCGCCAGTGCTTCGTGCACCCTGTAATACATGTCCAGTTCATCACCTTTCAGATTGATACGGGCAAAAAGTGCATCCTTCTCAAAGGTGTAATCACCGATCAGATTCTCCGACTGCCGCAGTACAGCCTGGACGTTATTGCGCTGCTGGTGGTAGCGGCTGAGCAAAAAGAATATCTGCGTCTGAAACGCATAGCGCTCGCGATCGGAATAAAAATCGGAGAGAAACGGGTTTTCTTCAAAGACCTCCAGGCACAGGGTTGCCTGAAAGGCAGGCTGCAGCAGACGAGCTAATGTCGTCTTACCTACACCAATGACACCTTCAATTGCGATATACATGATGTGTTCTATCCTGGCAATTTAAGGATGGCCTGCAGAATCCAGATCCTGGAAAATCCTGCGGGCATAATAATTTTGGCTGCACACGAGCGACCGGCTATAAGGATACCAGCGAACAGGGAGGAGTGCAACCTGATTTCGCACATTACCTGGCTGCCACCAGCTTTCTGCGCAGCAGAGCGCCGGTTCTCCGGAGAAGCTGATAACTTAAACCACAAACCAATAAATTATGCTAATAACATATAATCTTTCAATGTTGTGTGCATATAGCGCTGTATTTTTCCGTGCGCATCCTTTTAAATATGCATTTGTTGTATTTTACTTGACATTTCGTGGCGCAGCGTTACACTATAGTTGTCCCTGTAAGCCTTTTTCCACCCATCGAAGGAGACCAACATGCCTGCATTAAATCGTGTGCAATTGATTGGATGGCTGGGGAAAGATCCCGACGTTCGCCAGACGACCAGCGGGAAAAAAGTTACCAGCTTCAGTGTCGCTGTCAACCGCCGCTGGAAATCCGGCAGTGATACCCGCGAAACGGCGGACTGGTTCAATATTGAAACCTGGGGCCGCCAGGCCGATTTTTGCGAACAGTACCTGAAGAAAGGCAGGCTGGTCTTCGTCGAGGGCCGTCTGCAGACCGACCGGTATGAAGTCAATGGCGAAACCCGCTACTTCACCAAAGTGGTCGCCAGCCAGGTGCAGCCGCTCGACCGCCATGACACGGACGCTATTAGCGACGAAGAAGAGCTGACAGATTAAATAAAAAAACAGCACCCATTCTCCGGGTGCTGTTTTTTTTAATGCCTGGAATCAAGCGTTAATCAAGTACGGCTTCCAGAAAAGTCTGCAGCGTCAGTTTTCCGGACAATTCGCGGTGCGGTACGCGGCTTAAAGGGCTGGCGGTCACAGCGGCATCCGCAAGGATCTGGGCAGTACTACCGCCGCGCCGCTGCGCCTGCATATAAGCCATGCCGATCTCCATCCAGTAGCCCATCCCCGCTTCGCGATCGTCCGGCGGCTCGCCGTTCTCAGCTCGCTGCCAGGCGGCCATCGCTCCTACCAGTGCCTGAAAGACATTTCCGGAACTGGTAATGGCGCTCAGGTCCCTGTTTTCGATCACCGGCTGCACAGCCCGCGCGAGGTCAGCCTCGGTAATCTCGTGCTTGCGAAACTGCTCCACGAAACTCGCCAGGCCGCGGGAATACACCTGTGCCGAGCCGTTGTTTTCCAGTCCGGCCAGACGCTGGCTGACGGCTTCCAGCGCGCCGGTGAGCCCGCGGTTTGCATTTTCGCGCGCGGCCAGTGCAGCTGCCTGGAAGGCTTCCAGCATATGATCCCCATGGTTGCCGTTCACTGTATCCGCACGGTTCAGGTTTTCACGCTGTGCGGCCAGAACGTCTGCAACTGCATTTAATGAACGCGAAAGATCCATCCTTTATGCCAGTGGCTCCATGGTTAAACTTTCGAGTTCTTCCACCATCCGGGCGATCACATCAAAGCCGCCCTGCCAGAAATCGGCGCTGTAAATATCGATACCGGCTGCGCGCAGAATTTTCTCCGGCGCTTCAGACCCGCCGGCCGCAAGGATTTTCAGGTAGCGCGGCTTGAAGCCCTCTCCTTCCTCGCGATACTGCTGGTAAAGGGAGAGGACCAGAAGCTGCCCAAAGGCGTATGCATAAACATAAAAGGGTGTGTGGTAGATGTGCGGGATAGAAACCCACTCCCAGCGGAACTCGTCGCTAACCTCCACCGCGTCGCCGAACTGGCTCAGTAGATTCTGCAGGTAGGCATCCGAAAGCTGCTGGATGGAGGCACCGTCGGCGATCATCTGGTGAGCCTGACGTTCAAAGAGGGCAAAATATGCCTGACGCATGATGGTTGCGTAGGCATCGTCCACCTGGCGGAAAAGCAAATCGAGCCGGACGGCATCATCCGTTTCCTGCTCCAGCAGCCGGTCAACCAGGATCATCTCGGCAAACGTTGAGGCGGTTTCGGCAAGCGGCAGTGACGCCTGATGGGTGAAGACGGTGTGGTTGCTGGCCAGCATCGCATGGATGGCATGCCCCAGTTCGTGGGCAAGCGTAGCGACATCATCGGCTTTGCCCTGGAAATTCACCAGCACCCAGGGGTCCAGATCCGGAATCACCGACCAGCAAAACGCCCCACTGCGCTTTCCGCGGCGGACTTCACTGTCTATATGTCCTTTCGCGAATACACGCCGGGCCATTTCTTCCATGCCCGGCTCAAAGCTGTGGAAAGAACGCAGCACCGTATCGACTGCCTGATCAAAGGCGTATGTCTTCTCCGACTGCACCACAGGGGCATACACGTCGTAGCGCCGCAGTTTCTCCATACCGAGCAGCCGGGCTTTGAGGCGGAAGAAGCGCTGGAAAATGACTGCATTGCGCTCACAGACATCCAGCAGGGTATCCACCGCTGCGTCAGGAATATTGTTCATCAGATTACGGGCAGAGATTGGGGTAGCGAAATGGCGCAGCTCTACCTGCTCGTTGTACCAGTCGCGCACCACCGCCTGGTAGATCTGTCCCAGAATCGGCCCGTCCTGTGCGTACACCCGGTAGAGTTCCTGGTAAGCGGCCGCGCGCAGATCCGGGTCGCTCTGACGCACGTACACCATGAGCTCGCCGCGCGTCAGTTCCTTCTCTTCACCATCGACCACGATCTTAAATGTATAGCGGTTCGTAATCGAATCGTAGAGGTTCGTTAATGCATTGACGCCGGTCACGTCCTTAAGGTTGATCACTTTTTCTTCGGGCTCGCTGAGGGTATGCGGCCTGAAATTGCGCATCTCTTCCAGCCAGTAGCGGTAGTCGCCGCTCGCTTCCATCAGTCTGGCTGCCGTTTCGTCGTCGAGTTCTTTCCACCACAGGCTAAAAAACAGCGTGCGGTTGGTCACTTCGGCCATCAACTGGTCGACCCGGGCGATGAATGTCTGCGCGTCCTGGTCCTGGGTATCGGCAGAAAATCGAAGCCCGGCAAAACCGTAAATGCGCATGGCGAGCTTTGTAATTTCTTCCAGCTGGCGAACAACATCCATAAAGGATGCAGGGGAAATATCTGCTCGAAGCAGGCTGCGGCAGCCTTCAAAATTGGCGACCATAGATTTCAAATCGTCCCAGGCTTGCTGCATCTCGGCGCTGTCCTGAGCCGGAAAGAGGTCCGCCAGACTCCAAGATGTTTGAGAAATCGAAAGTTCCATATTTGCCTCGCAATTGAAAAAACTGCTGCGCTGCAGGGCTGCAGCGCGTCAAATCAGTGGATCCTGCCTGCATTGCTTCAAGCGCTGCAGGCTAATCAAGATCTTTCAAATAGGTGCTGCGAAACACCTGTCGAAGCCGGTCGATCGGTTGTCGTTCCCCCGTTTCCGGATCATCGTAATACCACAGTTCCCAGCCATTACCTGGCGCCTGCCGGATCTGTCGGGCGAACTGGTGTATTGATCCGCGCTGGTGATTATACTCGATCGCCCCATCGGCCAGTACGGTTGCGGTTTCCGTTCCGTTTTTCCCCAGGTAAAGCTGCTGCCCCGGCTGCAGCAGACCGTACTCAACCAGCAGACCAAAGGGGATGCGCGGCTGTTTTCGAGGATTGGGGGTGCTGTAGACGCGCGGTATGTAAGGCCCCTGCGGGGCAGATTCTATACGTTTGCGCGCCAGTTCCACATACTGCGCTTCGCGCTCGATGCCGATCCAGTGACGGTGCAGCCGCCGGGCAATGTAACCGGTCGTCCCGCTTCCAAAGAACGGGTCCAGAACCACGTCCCCGGGATTAGAACACAGCAGGATAATCCGGTACAGCAGGGCTTCCGGCTTTTGCGTGGAATGGGCCTTGGTGCCGTCGATTTTCAATCGTTCGCTGCCCGAGCAGATCGGTAAAGCCCAGTCGCTGCGCATCTGCAGGTCGTCATTGAGCGACTTGGCTGCATGATAATTAAAGGTATAAGGTGCACCGCGTTCTTTCTGGGCCCAGATCAAAGTTTCGTGAGCATTGGTGAAGCGCACGCCGCGGAAATTGGGCATGGGATTATTTTTAATCCATACCAGATCGTTTAAAATCCAGTACCCCAGGTCCTGCAGGATCGAACCCACCCGGTATATATTGTGGTATGTTCCGATCACCCACAGGGTGCCGGTTGGTTTGAGCACCCGCCGGCAGGCGCGCAGCCATGCGCGTGTAAACTGGTCGTAAGCTTCGAAGCCGCTGAACTGATCCCACTCATCCCTGACAGCATCCACGCGGGTCAGGTTCGGACGCCAGAGTTCCTGCCTGAGCTGCAGATTGTAAGGGGGATCGGCAAATATCAGATCGACCGATTCCCCGGGCAGTGTCTCCAGCACCTCGATACAGTCACCTTCAATGACCTGCTTCAGCGGCAGTGAATCCACAGGCAGTGTCCTGATGTCCTCTCAAGAGCGTCCAACTATATATTGAAACGAACGTGCATGATATCTCCGTCCTGGACGGTGTAATCTTTACCTTCCAGGCGAAGCTTCCCTTTCGTGCGCGCCTCGGTCATTCCACCCAGTTCTACGAGATCCTGATAAGAGATCACCTCGGCCCGTATGAACCCCTTTTGTAAATCCGTGTGGATGACGCCGGCAGCTTCGACGGCCGGGGTGCCGCGGTGTATCGTCCAGGCGCGCACTTCGTCTTCTCCAACGGTAAAGAAGGACTGCAGCCCGAGCAGATCGTAAGAAAGGCGGATGACGCGCTGCAGCCCCAGTTCTTCGATCCCATACTCGCTCATAAACATCTCGGCTTCTTCTGGCGAAAGCTGGGCCAGTTCCATCTCCAGCTTGCCGCGCAGGGGAGCAACGGAGCTTTTACGGTGATTATAGGGGATCTCCGGCGCTGGCTGGTCATCGTCCAGATTCAAAATGACCAGCACCGGCTTCTGGGTCAGGAAACCGAAGCCGGACAGCGACCTGGTCTCTTCCGCAGTCAATTCCAGGTCGCGCAGCGGGATATCCTGGGCGAGAGCGGCGTTCAGGCGGTCGAAAAGCTCGATCTCGCGCTCAATCACAGCCTTATCGCGCCCGCCGCCCTTGCGGCGCTCATCGTGCAGCCGCTCGAGCTTCCGTTCCACGGAGATCAGGTCATTGATCAACAGCTCGCCGTCCATCGCTGCGATATCACGCTGCGGGTCTACCGAGCCGGCGGGGTGGGGAACGCTGGGGTTATCGAAACAGCGCACCACATGGACAAAACCATCCATCTGCGTCAGCTGGTTCAGCAGCTGGCCAGAGATGGCTGTTTTATTTTTGCTGCCTTCCAGCCCGGCGATGTCTGCGTACGTGACCTTCGCATAAATCGTCTTCTGAGGGCGGAACATCTCTGAAAGGCGGTCAACGCGCGGGTCCGGCACATCGACGACGGCGGTGTGAACGTCAAAGCGTCCCCCGCTCATGGTGGTCGGCTGGTCGCCGCGCGTCAGGGCATTAAAAACGGTTGTTTTTCCTGATTGGGGAAGACCTATGATTCCTAGCCGCATAAGGGTTATTCCAGGTTATGAGTGATGCTATCCTTTCGTGAGAGTGTACGGCCCCGGAAGAACGCGAAGGGGATGCTTCAATTATACCCGTCGAAAGAAAGTCTCCTGCGGAGGTCGAGCAGCAAAAGAATGCGACCGGAAATCTTCAACGGCGGTAGAATCGGGCTTCCTTCGCACTGCACTCCATCCTATAATAAATGGGAATGAGGCCCAACTGCTGCAGAACAAACATCTGCACAGCCGGATGCAGGTTCAGGAGGAAATTATGCCATCGCTCAATGAGGTGCTCGCCGTTATCCTGGGCGGCGGTGTAGGAACACGGCTTTACCCTCTCACGAAACAGCGCTCCAAACCAGCCGTGCCGATCGCCGGTAAATACCGCCTGATCGACGTGCCGATCAGCAACTGCATAAACTCACAGATCAGCCAGATTGCAGTCCTCACCCAGTTCAACTCCGTTTCGCTGCACCGTCATATCACCCAGACGTATACATTTGACACCTTCCATCGCGGCTTTGTCCAGATCCTGGCAGCCGAGCAGACGCCTCGCAGCCGCGACTGGTATCAGGGAACTGCAGATGCTGTGCGGAAGCAGTTGTTCGAAATCAAAGCCACCCGCGCCCGGTATGTCTTAATTCTGGCAGGCGATCACATCTACCGCATGGATTACCGGGAGATGGCCCAATTCCACTGGGATAACGGCGCCGATATCACCGTCGCCGTCCAGCCGGTCAGCCGGGAGGAAGCCTCCCGATTTGGACTCCTCAAAAGAAATGCCGGTAAACGGATCACAGCATTTGTAGAAAAACCGCGCGATCCCGATGTGCTGGCCGAATTTGTCAGCCGGGACGATCCTGAACAGCCCTACCTGGGTTCAATGGGAATCTACTTTTTCAACACTGACGTGTTGATCGATTTGCTCGAAAACACTACCTACGATGATTTTGGTGGCCAGGTTGTGCCGAATGCGCTGAGTACGTGCACCGTTTTTGGCTTCGACTTTACAGGTTACTGGGAAGATATTGGAACTATCCGCTCATTCTATGAGACCAATCTGAAATTCACCCGTCCGGATTCTCCGTTCAACTTTTACGATCCAGACCAGCCCATCTACACCCACGCCCGCTATTTGCCGGGGTCTGTGGTTCAGGGAGGCACCCTGAATAACGTGATATTGAGCGAGGGCTGCCATGTCATCAATGCCCATATTTCAGATTCGATCGTCGGTGTGCGCGGACAGATCTCTGATGGGGTGCGCATGTCGAAGACCGTGTTTATGGGCGCAGACTACTACGATCCGAAAAACGAAGAACCACGCGGCGGAATTCCTCTCGGCATCGGGCGCGACTGCCAGATTGAAGGCGCGATCATCGACAAAAACGCCCGCATCGGTGAGGGTGTGGTCATCCGTCCATTTCCACGCGGTACAGAAATCGACGCCGGCAGCTGGGTGGTGCAGGATGGAATTGTCGTCATCCCGAAAAGTACTGTACTGCACCCTGGAACCTACATCGGCCCGGAATAACCGTCAGGCAGTGAAAAAGGGACGCCCCTAACCGCGTCCCTTTTTATATTTCACATCTTAATGACTTAAGCAGAGTATTCAACAGCCCGGGTGTAAATTTCAAACTGCGGTGGATTTTCCATGTGTTTTTTCACCGTGCAGAGTTCTGCGGCGCGCACCAGCGATGGCAGGTATTTCTCCGGAAAAGTAGGGGGCACCTGAATTTCCAGGTCTATCTTTTTTACCATGCCGCTCACCGGATCACTGTGCATACGTTGAACCAGACGTACGCCGTCAACCGTCAGACCACGCTGCCTGCAGAAGCCAAGTACATAAACCCCGGCACAGGCCCCCAGTGAAGCCAGGAAAACTGCGAAAGGAGAGGGTGCAGAACCCTCTCCGCCGCCAGCGGGAGGCTGGTCGGTGCGGACCGTATAGGGACCAAAATGTGCATCCACACGCGCTCCGCCCGGAAAATCAATGATCATCTCCATAGAAACATCTCCTCGATCAGGTATTATCGTCTCGTTTTATTTGATGCCGCTGGGTGTGAAAGGTTGCACATTCTGTCCGACATTAACATAAAACAATCCCGACCGAGTCGACCGGATAAGGTCCCATATATGCCGGTTCTACTGCAGGCCGGACAGAGATCAAAAAACGCATTCCGGGCTGCAGGCTGTGGATAACTCGCGAAAAACTGTGGAAAAACAGCTCAAATTGGGGAAAACTCGCTCTTTTGTCCTAAAAATCCATGGACGGCGCCCCCCTATATATGGGGGGTATATTTTTTCACCCCCTAGATAACCGCTAAGGTCTTTTTATCACCAAAAGTGTAGATTCTTATCCAGAGTCACCTCAGATCTGAATGTGAGGAACTTTTTCTGCGCGCGCCCCTGTATATAGATACCCGCAGCCGGAGAGCCCCTACTTATGGGGACGCGGCTTTCCCATTAACCTTTTTCTCCACTTATCCACAGGTCCTACTATGATTGCTAATATACACTTATCCAGACCTTATAAAAAATTAATAACTCACCAGAAAACGCGCCTCGATCCTTCAATAAAAATCACAACCGGAAGCCGTTTCGAAGTGGTTTCCGGTTGTGATCATGCCCTGCAGCACAGTGGCTCAGCGATTCTGAAAAAACTTATCTAATACAGGTGTAATGTCTGCCTGCGAATGCCTGCGAAGCGTCGAGAAGAAGTCATCCGCGGTGGCCAGCTCGCCGGCGTAGGCAGCGGCATAATCTTTCAGGAAGGCGAAGAATGCATCATCACCGGTCAGTTCCCGCAGTTCTTCCAGGAAAACGGCGCCGTTCAAATACACGGCATCGCGATAAGCACGATATCCCCCAAGGTTATAAATGGATCCATCCACCCATCCGCTGGGTTCATAATATTCAACTCGGTAGGCCCACCACCAGGGGAGCGCATCCGGATGGAGATGCTCGTAGTACAGGCGTTCTGAATAGGTCGCCAGGGCCTCGTCCAGCCAGGGTTCCTGAGCCTGATCGTTCCCGACCAGACCATACCACCACTGGTGCGCAGTCTCGTGGGCCGCGATGGCTACCAGATATTCGCTCTGCGTTCCCTGATAGAGGTTGTAAAACCCATCGCTCAGAAAGTACAGCCCGTCATATTCCATGCCATCCAGGAAATCTGCTTCCACAACAGTAAGCATCTGGCGCGGGTACGGCCCGAACAGTTCGCTGAATAATTCGAGGGCGGCAATAGTTGTATCTAAAGCGGCCTGATTGGCCCGGACGTCAAAGGGAAAAGCATAACTCTGGACGGTAACTGCGCCGGCCTTGCCGGTCAGAACCTGGTACTGGTGACTGACCGACCAGACGAAGTTGCGCGCTTTTTCCAGCCGGTAATGATGCCATTCACCATCGGCCTCGGCCGGTGCGCTGGCGGCGATCACCAGGTCGCTGCGGCCGCCCGCCAGGCGGATGCTCACCTCGAAATCGGCGATTTCATAGGCCAGGTGCTCTCCGAAGTAACCCTGGCGGTGAGCCAGCCAGCCGCTGCCGGGAATGTAGGGCGGTATGAAAGGATACCAGTCGACCAGATTGGTCTGGCGCTCCGAATATCCAAACGGGATCGGGCGGATGTCTGGAGATGGCTGGGGGTTTGGCAGGTTCAGTTCGTAGGCAATGGAAAGCTGCGCGCTCTCACCAGGCGGTAAGGGCTGGTCCAGCGGCACCTTGAGCTGGGTGCCATCCCAGGTCAGGTCCTCGACCGCTGCTCCCCTGTTCAGAGATAGGCTGTTCAATTTAAAAACACCCGGATAAAAGGCGGGTTCAACCATCAGCAGCAGATGATCGCTGATCGTTTCACCGGTCCGGTTGAAATAATCGATCTCCTGTTCCACCGCCAGATGATGCCGGTCGTAATCCAGCGTGGCCGTAAGGCGATACTGGGATAAGCGATCTGCGGCTGAAGCAGGAGTGCTTTCCTGGTCTGCCGGCGCAGCCGGCGGATCCCCTGCTGCCGGATCCGTAAATAGAAACTCTGCCGTACTCCCCTCGGTCAGGATCACCGGGTTGGAGCCAACTGGTTGGTACGCACTGCCCTCCGGCGGTTCCATGCGCAGTTCGACCGGGTAGCTGGTTTTCCCCGGCCACCAGGCTGATGCATGACCATCCGCGTCCGTCTTGCCTCCGCCGCTGGCTCCCTGTGCATCGCGGGCGGTAAAGGTCGCCCCCTGCAGCGGGCGGTCCGCGCTGTCAACCTCTCCGTTTTGATTGGTATCCAGGAAAGCGCGCCCGAAGAAAAAAGAATCCTCCAGTACCGGTTCCGATGGCGATGGCTCGGGAGACTCTGGCGCGGCCAACGGAACACAGGCGTTTGTCATCAGGATCAGTAAAAGAAAAAGAGCCTTTCTCATTCCAGGTCTCAAATTGCGGTGGGACTGCAGATGCATTTTACTATGCCTGCACGAGCGGGAGTAACGCCGCCTCTGCTGCCTGGAGATGTGCAGTGGGTAATTCGACATATAAATGCGTCCCGCCAGCTCAACAAGGTGTCGTGATCACACACGGGCGCCAGGATAACCCAAATCCTGATGGCGAACGCAGGCTGCGAATGCTGACAGGCATTCCTGATTTTGCATCTATGTTTTAAAATATTCTCGTTCAGGGTGGTGTAAAAGCGCAGGAGGTCGCGAATGGTACCAGCGATGACGGTAAAATTCTGGGGGGTACGTGGAAGCCATCCGGTATCCGCGGCCGAGGTCAGTCACTATGGGGGAAATACACCCAGCATCGAAGTTAACATACCCGGGCTGGTCATTGTCCTGGATGCCGGCACCGGCATCATCCCTCTGGGGCAGGACCTGCTGCAGCGCAGAAAAGGAAAAAGCACTGCGCCTCCCATTGTCCTGCTGTTGAGCCACCTGCATCACGCCCACATTCAGGGCCTGCCCTTTTTTGCCCCCGCTTTTGATTCCTCCACACGGCTGTATATTTATGGTCCGGCTTATAAAGACCAGGATCTCGAAAAGACATTGGAAGTCACCATGTCGCCGCCGTTCTTCCCCATTTCGCTGGACAGCATGGTGGCCCGGAGGACGATCGAAAACCTGCAGGAAGGGCAGGTCATCGATTTGCCCCCTTCAGAATTTAAACCGCAGACGGCCGCAGCTTCCGACCGGCCTGTGGACGAAGATACGCTGCGTATTCGCAGTTACAGGTCGGATGCCCATCCGGACAGCGTATTCATTTTCCGGTTGGAGTGGCGCGGCAGGTCGGTCGTCTACGCCACAGATATTGAAGAGATGGATGAGGTGGATCCGGACCTGGTGCGTTTTATCGCCGACTGCGATCTCCTTATCCATGACACGCAGTACACTGAAGAACACTACCACGGACAGCTGCCGGAGCGCCCGGCAACGGCTGGTTTCGGTCACTCAACCGCCGAGATGGCCTGCCGGGTCGCCCGTGCGGCCGGTGCTGCCCGGCTGGCGCTGTTTCATTACGAGCCCAGCTATTCCGACCAGGATGTTACCAGCCTGGAAGCCCGGGCGCGCAAATGCTTCGCCGATACCTTCGCTGCCCGTGAGGGGTTGTCGGTCGTCTTTCCGGCGCTGGGCCCGGCAGACATGGCTGTGCGCGGCGCGGCCCGACCGGTGTTATTCCACCAGCCGTATATTAAAAGGCAGGATTAACGCGCTGCGTTTTCGCTGCCCCGGCCGTCCATTTCATCTCGTACGGCCTGGTACAGGGTCTCTGCCTTCAATTCATTAAGGGTATAGCAGGGGGCTTTCAATTCATCGGCGAGCTGCTGGGCCAGCCCCTGGTCGAAAGCGGCATGTTCCATATTTACGACCACGCAGCGGATACCGTCTTCAGATATCTGCTGCGCGATCCTGCGCGCCTCTTCCTGAGGAGAAAGGTTGGTCATCGAGACGTTTCCTGCACCGTCGGTGAGCAGGATGAGCAGAGGCATCACATCGGAGTGCAGGATCTGTTCGCGCCGGATCACCTCATGGGCCATATACAGTCCAGCAGAGAGCGGGGTTTTCCCGCCAACGGGGATATCGGCCAGGGCACGCTGTGCCAGCTGCGTCGAATTGGTAGGGGGTAAGACCAGGGTTGCCCGGTCTTTCTGAAAAACCACCAGGCCAACCCGGTCGCGGCGCTGGTAGGCATCGGTGAGAAGGGAAAGGATGGCGCCCTTGGTGGCCGACATGCGTTCTGCTACGGCCATCGACCAGGAGGCGTCCACCACAAACAGGACCAGGTTCGCGGCGCGCTTCACGCGAACTTTGCGCTGCAAATCGCTTTTCTGGATGGCAAAGGCAACCTGCTTGCGCTGCTCGGCACGCTGCTTCTGATATGGCGCAGCCGCGCGTATGGTGGCATCGAACGCCAGGTCGTCTGTTTTCCCCATAGCAGGCCGCGCCATAATGTAACGGCCGCGCTTGCGCTCCGTGCGGGTGCGCGAACGGCGCCCACCGTGCCGGCGGGTCATCTTATCCAGCGGATTGTCCAGCTTGCGGGGGACAAAGGCCTGGCCGATCTTAACACGCTCACCGCCTTCCCACCAGTGGGCATTCCCGGTATCGAAGACGTTCTGCTGCCCAGGTTCTGCTGGCGGGCGGTTAGATTCCTCTTCCAGTATCTCTATCTGGGAACTGCTGCCTTTTTTTTTTCGCCAGACGAGTCCTGGTCCGCTGAAGGCACCGGTTCGCCGGCTTCTAACTGCGCGCCCTGAAGCTGTTCAATGCGCTCCTGCAGCTCGGCCAGAGTCATTTCGGACTGGTAGAAGGGTCCGCGCTTGATGCGGTGCGGCAACGCAAGCTCGGCTGCCAGGGCGATATCCATATCGTTGATGGCAGTACGCCCTTCGTAAGCAGCATGAGCGCGCGCTGTTTTCAGGATAACCAGGTCCGCGCGGTGACCCTCTACATTTAAGGAAGAGGTAAGGGCAGCGATCGAGAGCAGATCGCGGCTGGTGTAGGTGACCTGATCTACCAGCTGGCGCGCCTGCTGGATTCTTTCTGAAAGTTCCTTTTCTTTCGGCATCCAATCCTGGCGGAATTTTTCCGGGTCTCGTTCGAAGGCCAGGTTGTTCTGCATGATGGCCACCCGGTCGCGGGCATCGCGGATGCCCTGAATCTCAACCGAAAGGGCGAAGCGGTCCAGAAGCTGAGGACGAAGGTCACCCTCTTCCGGGTTCATCGTGCCAACCAGGATGAAGCGTGCTGGATGAGCAAAGGATATGCCCTCACGCTCTACAATGTTGACGCCCATGGCCGCCGAGTCAAGCAGCAGGTCTACCACGTGATCGTCGAGCAGATTTACTTCATCGATATACAGCAGGCCGCGGTTGGCTGCTGCGAGGACCCCGGGCTCAAAATGGCGCTCGCCCTTCTGGATCGCTTTTTCGATGTCCAGTGTTCCTACGACGCGATCTTCCGTAGCGCTCACCGGCAGATCAACAAAGGGGATGCGCCGCTTCGCCACCACCAGTTCGGCGCCCTGACTGATGCGTTCTTTTACCCAATCAGACCAGGTTTCTGGTGAATTGGGATCATCGTTAAATGGAGAGTCGACAAACACGTCAATCTCCGGCAGCAGGGCGGCCATCGCCCGGGCAGCTGTGGATTTTCCGGTGCCGCGTTCTCCCCGGATCAGGACCCCGCCAATGCGCGGATCAATGGCATTTAAGATCAGAGACCGCTTCATGCGGTCCTGACCTACAATCGCAGTAAACGGATAAATAGAGCGCATGCAATAACCTCGAACCAGTTAAGACACAGGCCGGACATCTTATTCAAATTCTTTTCTGCACCAGCCTGTGGTATATCTCAAAGTTTTATGTTACTCGAGTCTTAATATTATCACAAAGGTTGCCAACTTGACTTTTCACCTTTATAATAACATTCATACCTTATCCACAAACCGGAGTACGTAAGCTTATGGAACACAATGATGCCCTTGCCGGGCAAATGGCTGGGCCCGAAAATCACGGAAATGATCAAGACCTGAACGAAGCGAACAACGCTCAGGAGACTCCCAGCATGGAGAGCCTCCTGGAAGAAGGGCTTAGCCTTGATTTTCCAACCCAGGGCGAAATTCGCCGGGGAGTCATTGCAACGATTCGAGACAACGAAATCCTGGTCAGCATTGGGACGAAGTCTGAAGGTGTGATTTCGGGTCGCGAATTAGACCAGATCCCTGCAGAAGAACGCAGCGCCTTACAGGTCGGGCAGGAGATCCCTGTCTATGTTGTAGCCCCAGAGGACCAGAACGGAAACGTTGTCCTTTCCTACATGCGTGCACGTGAAGAGCAGGACTGGGAAGATGTTGAGAGACTGCTCGAATCGAACGAAACGGTCGACAGCAAGATCGTTGGCTATAACAAAGGCGGTTTAATCGCTCCCGTCGGGGGTCTGCGTGGTTTTGTGCCGGCCTCCCAAATCAGCCTGGTCCGCCGGTCTGCCAGCCAGGGCGATACCCCGGAACAGCGCTGGGGTAAGATGGTTGGGGACGACATCAAAGTGCGTGTGATCGAAGTTGATCGCGAACGCCGCCGCCTGATCCTCTCTGAGCGCCTGGCGCTGCAGGAAACGCGCGAGACCCTTAAAGAACGCCTGCTGGACGAGCTGAAGGAAGGCGATGTCCGCACGGGTCGCGTGACCAGCCTGGCAGATTTTGGCGCTTTCGTCAACATTGACGGTGCCGACGGCCTTGTTCACCTGTCTGAGATCTCCTGGGATCGCATTCAGCACCCCAGCGAGGTCCTTAAAGTCGGGCAGGAAGTCCAGGTCAAGGTCATCAGTGTGGACCAGGAACGCAAGCGCATTGGTCTGTCGATCCGCCAGCTTCAGAAAGATCCCTGGCTCAACCGTGTGGAACAGATCAAAGAAGGTATGCTGGTTGAGGGGACGATCACCCATCTCACCAAGTTCGGCGCCTTTGCACGCATTGATGATGATCTCGAAGGTCTGATCCACGTATCCGAATTGAGCGAGCAGCGTGTTGGCCACCCGAAAGAAGTTGTGCACGAAGGAGACGTGGTCACCCTGCGGGTGATCAAGGTGGATCCTGAGCGCCGGCGGATTGGCCTGAGCCTGCGCAAAGTGGATTCTCCGGCTTATGCGGATCTGGATTGGAAGATGGCGTTAGCGGATGAGGTAGAAAAGGTGGAAAGCGAGGAGGCTGCGGCCGAAGAGACCGGACCAACTCCTGAGACATCGACGGATGCGGATGCACCCGGAGCTGTTGATTCCACCGAAGGAGAAGAAACGCCGGAAAACGAAGCATAAGCTTCTGGCCCTTTAAGTACTTCTCCGCCCACAGCAGCAGTTCAGGGAGCGCACCCGTTCAGGTGCGCTCCCTCTTTATAGCAGGAGGCTGAACTCTAAGAGTTGTGTTAATTTCATCAGGCGCACGATCTGTTTTTACAAATGGCTTGACATTCTCTGGTAGAATACAATCGGACAATATGTCTCGGAATCACTTTTCTCGTTCTCGTGGTTCCTGTCGGCGCCCGTTTACAGGTGCCGTTTGTTGCTAGTTTAGGAGGAAGTACCATGGCTGGCATGGAACGTTTTACGCAAAGGGCGCGCAGGGTGCTCAGCCTGGCTCATCAGGAAGCTGAGCGGATGCGCCATAATTACATAGGAACAGAGCACCTCCTCCTGGGTTTGATCCGTGAAGAGGGCGGTGTTGCTGGCCGTGTGCTGCGTGAGTTAGGCCTGGATGCCAACCGTGTTCAAGAAATTGTTGAACGGTTGACGGGCCCTGGACAACACCGGGGGGCCAAACTGGACCTCTCGCCTGGCACTCAACAGGTGTTGGAATATGCTGTGGAAGAAGCCCGGCGGATGGGTCATCACTATATCGGCACTGAACATCTCCTTTTAGGATTGGTGCGTTATGGGGAGGGCGTGGCGCTGGACGTGCTGCGCAAACTGGGTGTGACTCCGGAGCAAATCCGCCGTCAGACACGTCGGGTGCTGCAGGAGAGCACGGCAACACGCCGGACCAGCTCTGGTTCGGAGACGCGCTCGGCCAAGCCCGAACAGGCGCGGCCGAAGACGCCCATGGTTGACCAGCTTGCCACAGACCTGACTGCTCTGGCAGAAGAAGGAAAGCTGGATCCGGTGATCGGGCGCCAGATGGAGATCGAACGGGTCATTCAAATCCTGGCCCGCCGGAATAAAAACAACCCGGCTCTGATTGGTGAGCCGGGCGTTGGTAAGACCGCCATTGTTGAAGGGCTGGCCCAACGGATCGTGGAAGGCGATGTTCCGGGGCCGCTCCTGGACAAGCGGGTTCTCCAGCTTGACGTCGGCTCACTGGTCGCCGGAACGATGTATCGCGGCCAGTTCGAAGAGCGGTTGAAGCGTGTAATCGAGGAGTTGAAAGCCTCGGGCGCGATCCTGTTTATTGACGAAGTCCACATGCTGGTTGGCGCCGGCGCGGCCGGCTCATCGGTGGACGCCGCCAATATCCTCAAGCCCGCCCTTTCGCGGGGCGAACTGCAGGTGATCGGCGCGACCACTCTGGATGAGTACCGCAAGCATATCGAGAGCGATGCAGCCCTGGAACGCCGCTTCCAACCGGTGATGGTCGACGAGCCTTCCATTGACGAAACCATCGATATTCTGCGCGGCGTGCGCAGCGCTTATGAAGAACATCACCGCCTGACCATCTCCGACGAGGCGCTGGATGCAGCCGCACACCTCTCGTCTCGCTATGTGACCGAGCGCTTCCTGCCCGACAAAGCGATCGATCTGATCGACGAGTCGTCTTCGCGGGTGCGCATGTACAAGAGCAAATCGGCCAAGTCGATCAAGGAATTGATGGACCAGCTGCGAGAGACCCGGCATAACCATGCCCTGGCGCTGGAAGACGGGCGTCACGATGACGCTCAGGACTTCCTGGATCGCCAGGAAGCGCTCGAGCGCCAGCTTGAGCGCCTGCGCACCGGTTGGGACCGGGCCACCAGCCCCACAGTGACGGCTGAAGATATTGCCGAGGTCGTTTCCATGTGGACCGGCGTACCGGTGATGCAGATCGCTCAGGAAGAGTCGGCCCGCCTGCTGCAGATGGAGGATGAACTGCGCAAGCATATCATCGGCCAGGACGAGGCGATCGTTGCCATTTCGAAAGCCGTTCGCCGTGCGCGCGCAGGATTGAAAGACCCGCGCCGGCCGATCGGTTCGTTCATTTTCCTTGGCCCGACGGGCGTGGGGAAAACCGAGCTGACCAAGGCGCTGGCCAAATTCCTGTTCGGCAGTGAAGATGCCCTGATCCAGCTTGATATGTCGGAGTTCATGGAGCGCCACACGGTCAGCCGGCTGGTGGGTGCCCCTCCGGGATACGTCGGTTACGAGGAAGCCGGACAGCTCACCGAAGCGCTGCGCCGCCGGCCGTACTCGATCGTCGTCTTTGACGAGATCGAAAAAGCCCATCCTGAAGCGCACAACATGCTGCTTCAGATCATGGAAGAGGGCCACCTTTCCGATGCGCGCGGGCGCAAGGTCGACTTCCGCAATGCGATCATTGTGATGACCTCCAACGTAGGTGCAGACATGATCAAGCGTCAGTCGTCGCTTGGCTTCGCCCTGCGGCGCGACGAAGAAACCGAAGAGCGGCAGTCGTACGAAGAGATGCGCAAGAAGCTGATGGACTCGCTGCGGCGCGTCTTCCGGCCCGAGTTCATCAACCGCGTGGACAATGTCATTGTCTTCCGTTCGCTGAACAAGAAAGACATCGAGCAGATTGTCGAACTCGAACTGGCGAAGGTCGCCGCCCGGCTGGAGGAACATTCCATCACCCTGCGGGCTACCTCTGAAGCGCTTGGAAAACTGGCCGATGAGGGTTATGACCCCGAAATGGGTGCTCGTCCGCTGCGGCGTGTGATCCAGCAGAAAGTGGAAGACCCGCTTTCGGATGCCCTCCTGTCTGGGCAGTTCGAGGATGGTGATTCGGTCCTCGTCGATGTTGAGGGCGATGAGGTTGTGCTGCGGAAAGCAGAGGGACAGCTTGAGTCTTCGGCTGAGGCCATGGCTGCAAACTGAACCCTGTCCATGCAGGTAATCCAGGAGGGTGCAGCGTTCAACTGCACCCTCTCTTTTTGTAATCAGGCTCTATACTGTGACTTAAAGAGTAAAAAGAGATTAACTGGAAATATGTTCTAGTTTGCAGATATAATTAACCGCATGGCGAAAGTACACACGCAGTATGTCTGTCAACAGTGCGGGCGCAAAACAGCGCGCCAGATGGGGCGCTGCCCGCAGTGCGGCTCCTGGAACAGCATGGTGGAGGAAGTGGTTATGCCCGCCGCGGCACCGGCCGCCATCCATGCCGGCCGCAGCCTCACGTCAGGAGGAGCAACTCCGCGCCGGATATCAGAGATCAGCGGCGATGTAGAGGAGAGGCTTCCTGTATCCATTGGTGAGTTTGCGCGTGTTCTGGGAGGCGGCATCGTCCCTGGCTCGGTGGTCCTGATCGGCGGCGATCCGGGCATTGGGAAATCTACGCTGCTCCTGCAGGTGGCCCTGGAGATGGCGCGCAGCATGCGCGTCCTCTATGTGTCTGGCGAGGAGTCCGAGCGCCAGATCAAGATGCGCGCCCTGCGCCTGCTGCGCGCTGCCGAAAGCGGGAACGGCAAAGCTAAAGGGGAAGACGACGGGCTGCCGCTGCCGGATGAACTGTACCTGGTGACAGAGACCAATCTCCACGCCATCCTTGATTACGTCACTGGAGTCAACCCTCAGCTTCTGATCCTCGACTCGGTGCAGACCACCTATCTGCCTGAACTCGAATCTTCTGCCGGCTCGGTTTCTCAGGTGCGTGAAACTTCTTCGCGCCTGCGCGAACTGGCAAAGGCCTCCAGTATGGGGGTGTTTCTGATCGGCCATGTGACCAAAGAAGGCACCCTGGCCGGCCCACGTGTGCTGGAGCACATCGTCGATACCGTGCTCTACCTGGAGGGCGACCGCTTTCAATCCTACCGCCTGCTGCGTTCGGTTAAGAACCGCTTTGGCGCCACTTCTGAGGTGGGGGTGTTCGAGATGCACGAACGGGGTCTGGTGGAAGTGACCAACCCGTCCGAGGCCTTCCTGGCCGAGCGGATGGTCAACGCTCCTGGCTCGGCCATCGCGGTCACCATGGAGGGGACCCGCCCGCTCCTGGTAGAGATCCAGGGACTTACTACCCCATCAGCTTTCGGCAACCCGCGCCGCACACCGAACGGCATCGACTTTAACCGCCTGCTGCTCACAGTGGCGGTGCTTACCCGCCGGGTGGGCGCCCGCCTGGGAGAACAGGATATTTTTGTGAACGTGGTCGGCGGGCTTTCGATCAGCGAACCCGCGGCTGACCTGGCGGTTGCTGCGGCAATCGCTTCTTCGATGCGCAATGTGCCCGTGCGCGCCGATACGGTGTTGATCGGCGAGGTGGGGCTCTCGGGAGAGCTGCGTATGGTCAGCCAGATGCCGGCTCGTTTGCGAGAAGCGGCCAAGCTGGGCTTCAAACAGGCAATTGTTCCCCGCCGCATCCGGCGCGGCGAGCCCTGGCCGGAGGGGATCGAGGTGGTCGAAGCGCGCTCGCTGCGTCAGGCGCTGGAACAGGCGCTGGTCCAGGAAAGCGCAGCCGGCGAGCCGGCCGATTAACGGTAATGATTTAGTGGTGATGACAAAAGAAATATATTTTACGGTTGGGAATGTGCCGGTATACGGCGATCGCATCCTTTCCCCCATGGATGGATTCTCCGATCTGCCGTTTCGTTCGCTGTGCTACGAACTGGGATCGGCGATGAGCTACACCGAGTTCGTCAACGCACTCGACGTGCTCTCGCCGGCGTCATTTCAAGAGCGCGTCGCGCCGCGTATTGCTTTTCGCCCCGAAGAACGACCGGTTGTCTTTCAAATCTTCGACAGCGAGCCGGCCCGCCTGCTCGAGGCAGCTCTACGCCTGCAGGAATATGGCCCGGATATCATTGACATTAACATGGGCTGCTCGGTCAGGCATGTCTCCGGCCGCGGCGCCGGAGCTGGCCTGCTGCGGACACCGCTCAAAGTGGCGCGCATTTTTCGCACTCTGAGCCGCAGATTGGAAGTCCCGGTCAGCGGAAAAATCCGCCTGGGCTGGGATGAAGGCTCGAAGAATTACCTGCTCATCGCGCGCATCATCGAGGAAAATGGTGGGGCGCTGGTTGCGGTCCACGGCCGTACCAGGTCGCAGGGTTACGGCGGACGTGCGAATTGGGATGCAATAGCCGAGATCAAGCAGGCGCTCTCGATCCCGGTGATCGGCAACGGCGACGTGCGCAGTGCGGCGGATATCGAGCGTATGCGCCGGTACACGGGCTGCAATGGGGTGATGATCGGCCGCGGCGCGATCGGCAATCCCTGGATCTTCTCCGGGCTGGACCGCTGGCAGGTGCCGCCCGATGTCGTGCGCAGCACCATGCTTACTCACCTGGACCGCATGCTCGATTTTTACGGGAAGGAAAAGGGGCTGGTCCTGTTTCGCAAGCATGCCAGCCGCTATTTGAGCCCTATACCCCTGACCAGGGAGCAGCGTGCGCGCCTTTTCAGCTGTGAACACCCGGACGAATTCCTGGAACTGCTGGATTCGCTCGTCGTTTTCGCCCAGGATGAAAAGTACTTAAACTGCTCTAGTGAAAATCTACGTAAACCTACATTGACGGGCCTGTAGCTTCTGGTAAATTGTATAAGGTTTGTCTAATTTTTAAGATCAGGAGATCAGGCCGTGCTGCTAAAGCGAATCCAGCTTGGATTAATTCACGTTGCCGTCGCTATGACCCTGGTTCCCATCAACAGTACGCTGAACCGGGTCATGATTAAAGAGCTTGCGCTTTCGGCAACCCTTGTTGCTTTTCTGGCTTCTCTTCCCTATCTCTTTTCTCCCATTCAGGTCGCCATCGGTTCGTTTTCAGACCGCCACCCCCTGTGGGGGTACCGCCGCACGCCCTATATTCTCTTTGGGCTGTTTCTGTGTGTGCTGGGCTTGCTGATGTCTCCACAGGCAGCCTTCCTGATCAGCGAGAACTTCTGGGCGGGGATCGTGGTGGCTGCTTTCGCTTTCGGCGCCTGGGGGATGGGCTATAACTTCGCTTCGGTTTCGTATCTTTCTCTGGCCACAGACATTTCTGGAGAAAACGGCCGGGGCCGGACCATCGCGGTCATGTGGTTTATGATGATCACCAGCATCATCCTGACCGCCATCACCATCAGTTTCATGGTCGATCCCTACACACCGGAGGCCATGAACCGGGCGTTCTGGGTGGTCGGTGGAGCCGCAGCTGTGCTTGGCGTTCTGGGGGTCATCCGGCTGGAGAAGCGCGTAGACCCTGCCGGGGCAGTTTCAAGGGCCAGTGAACCCTCCTGGATCGATATGGGACGCGCGATCCTGGGGAGCAAGCAGGCCACATTGTTCTTCTTCTACCTGCTCATCCTGCTGGCCGCAATTTTAGGACAGGACATCCTGCTGGAACCTTTCGGCGGCGAAGCGTTTGGGATGTCTGTGCATGAGACCACCCGCATCACCTCGCTGTGGGGAGTCTGTGTGCTGGTCGCTCTGTTGATCGCCGGCTTCCTGGAAGGGCGGATGAGCAAGCACCGCGTGGCAACCTGGGGGGCCTGGACCGCTCTTACAGGGTTCGTCATGATCACCGCCAGCGCCTTTCTCGTCCATTCTGGCGTTTTCTTCGCCGGTGTTGTGCTCCTGGGGATTGGCACTGGACTGGCTACCGTGTCGAACGTTTCTCTGATGCTGGACATGACTACCGCACAGAACGCCGGCCTCTTCATCGGCGCGTGGGGGATGTCGAATGCACTCTCGCGCCTGCTGGGTTCCCTGCTGGCCGGAGGGGTGCGTGATGTTCTCACCCAGATCCTGGGGAACGCAGTGATGGGTTACGCAGGCGTGTTCGTCATTCAGGCGTTGTTCCTGGGCGTTTCTCTGATGATGCTGCGCAGGATCGATGTGCGCGCCTTCCAGCGCGAAGAAAGCAGCCTTTCTATTATTGAGCGAACGGCTCTGGCGAACGATCCATCCTGAGATTATTAACCGACCCGGTGGTACAATCGAAGCTCGAAACCCGGCGAAGGAGTGGAGTTTATGCCTGCTGAATGGCTGAGCCTGAGCGAAGTCGCCAGCCTGCTGGGGGTACATCCCAGCACGGTGCGCAGCTGGTCAGACCAGGGGATTCTGCCCGTGCACCGCACGAAGGGGGGCCACCGCCGCTACCGGCGAAGTGAGGTGGACCTCTGGATGCAGTCCCAACGCGCGACGGCGCCCAATGAAGTCCAACTCGTGGCCCAGCAGGCGCTGCGGAACACTCGATTACAGGTCAGCGAAGGCCGGCTGAAAGAAGAGTCCTGGTATCAAAAACTGGACCAGATGGCCCGGGATCAGTACCGGGAGAGCGGCCGCACCCTGCTTCAGGGATTGATCAACTTTTTGCGGACCGATGGGGACGCCGGTGCACCGGAGGCCGAAGCGATCGGATATGAATACGCCTCCCGCGGCCGGCGCTGCGGCCTGAGCGCCCTCGAAGCCACTCATGCTTTTCTGTTCTTTCGCACGGTGCTGCTCGAATCGATGCTGTCCGTTTACGAGGCTGCCGCGGTCAGCTCAGCTTACGTCTGGGCTGACCTGTTTCGAAAAGTCACAGCTTTTACTGACCAGATCCTGGTCACAATTCTGGAAACCTACGAGATCTACGAACGAGTGAACCGGTGAAACGCTCTAGCAAACGCTTTTCAGAGTCCGGATGGACGCAGTATCTTGTCCCCGCAGTGCTGGTGCTCCTGGCTGCCGGTCTGCTGGGGACCTTTCTGGTGGTGATCCTATCACTCCTGGGGGTGTTCTCCGTTTAAGGGGCCCCTGACGTCATTATCACTACTCTGGCGCTAAACAGCATACTGCACAGGGAGGCGAAGATGCACTATATTTCTCTACTTTCAACCATTATTACGGCGGTTTTTGCGACAGCAGTGCTTTCTCGATACCGGTACAAAAAAGGCCGGCACCTGCTGTTCTGGGGGATTGGCCTGATCTTTTACGGAATCGGGACTCTGACCGAAGTGATCCTGGGTCTGACGTTTTCGGAAGCGGCCTTGAAAGCCTGGTATCTCAGCGGCGCCATGCTGACTGCAGCCTGGCTGGGCCAGGGGACGATCTTTCTACTGGTGCGCAAACGCGGCGTCGCACCAGCCCTGGCAGCTGCCCTCGTGCTGGTCTCGATCCTTGCTGTGGTCCTGGTCGCCCTCGCTCCCATCAACCGGGATGTTACATTCGATGTGCGCCAGCCAATTTCCACCCAGTATAAGGACATCATGGGCCGCAGCGGCCTGATCGTCGTGCTGACCATTTTGTTGAACATCTACGGAACGATCGGGCTGGTGGGCGGCGCCATTTATTCTGCCTTCCTGTTCTGGCGTAAAAGAGTGCTGGCCAACCGGATGGCAGGGAATCTGCTGATCGCAGCCGGCGCTCTGATGCCGGCGATGGCCGGCTCTTTTGTCAACGCCGGCCTGGTGGACTGGTTGTACGTGAGCGAAATGCTTGTGGTGATCCTGATGTTCCTGGGTTTTCGCCAGGCAACTGCCGCAAAGGAGCCGGCATCACAGACCAGTGCAGTATCCACCACACAGGTTTGAGCACTTACAGACGGGTTTCGCTTCCTCTGTATCAACTGAAGCCTGGTGAATAGCCACCAGGCTTTTTTCTCTATGAATAAACAATATATAGAAACGAGAATAGAAAACGGCCGCTTTCATTTGTGGTTATTGGCACCGCTTTAAATTCGGATCATTTTTTACCGAATTCAATAACCTTTTTGGTATACAAAGGTGGTAGAATGGGCTGACCCTTCCCCGGAATTGTAAAGCAGGTTAAATTACAGGTTATTTCCCGCTTGTTTTTATGTGTTATGGAGATGAGAAAATGAATGAACCAACTGGCTTGCTGCAGACTCTTTTAGGCGCTTTCCCGGTTTCACGCATTCGACGTAATCACGGGTTAGAGCATGCAACGCTGCATATCCTTTCGAAGAAATATCCGAAAACGAGCCTGGCAGGCCATTCTGATATGGGCGGTTTCTGGATTCTGGGCGATGTCGAAACCAGTGATCTGAAAGCTGCCGTGGATGAAGCCCTGACCCGTATGCGCAACGGCGAGGAAGAGCTGGCCGTACATCCGAACTGCGGCACCAATTTTGTGACTGCCGGGACTCTGGCTGGCGTGGCCGCCTCCCTGGCGATGCTGGGAGTCGGGCGCCGGCTGCGCGACCGGCTGGAACGTGTCCCGCTGGCTGCTTCACTGGCCACGATTGCATTGATGGTCGCACAACCGATGGGCATGATGATCCAGGCGCGCGTGACGACTTCCGGGGTCCCTCTTTCCCTGCGAGTGGTTGATGTGATTCCTTCCATGCGCGGCCGCATCCGCGCTCACCGGGTGGTAACGGAGGGTTGACGAATGAGTGATCCCGCCCCGGTGGTCTATTTGCTGCATGGGGAGGATGAATTTGCCATCGCCCAGTTTGTGACCGATCTCGAGTCCAGGCTGGGCGATGATTCGATTGCGTCCATGAACATCACTCGTCTGGATGGGCGAACCTGCAGCCAGGACGAGCTGGTCTCCGCTGTCAGTGTGATGCCTTTCCTGGCGGAACGCCGTCTGGTGGAACTCACGCATCCGCTGGCGCGCATATCAGGAAAGGCTGATCAGGAAAAATTTCAAGCGCTGCTCGAAAGAGTGCCCCCGACGACAGCGCTGCTGCTGATTTTTGATCAACCGTTGAAAGGCAGCCCGAAAGATGGGAAGCACTGGCTCGAGCGCTGGGCGGAGAAGAACAAGGGCAGGGTTTTCGAACGTCTATTTACTTTGCCAAAGGGGCCGGCCATGGGTCAGTGGATCCAGAAACGGGCAAAGGACTGCGGCGGCCAGTTTACCCCTCAGGCAGCGCAGCTGCTGGCGTCGCTGGTGGGCGATGACCCCAGGATGGCCGATCAGGAAATCCAGAAACTGCTGGCCTATGTCAATTACGAAAGGCCGGTTGATCCGGAAGATGTCTATACCATCACTCCGGAGACGAAAAAGCTCGAGGACTTTGCCCTGGTTAATGCCCTGCGCAGCGGCAGGCGCCGGGAAGCAATGGCCGCCCTGCAGAAGGCGCTGCAGGAGGATGACCCCCTGCAAATCCTGGGCAGCATCATATACCAGTTTCGCCTCATGCTGCTTGCCCGTTCGGTGCTGGACGCAGGGGGATCCACCGAACAGGTGGTTCAGGAGCTTGGCGACCATCTGAATGTTCGCTCCTACCCGGCGCGCATCGCCGCTGACCAGGCTCGCCGCTATCCCTCCCCGGTTCTGGAAAAAATTTATCGCTATCTGCTGGATGTCGATACTGCTATCAAAACCGGAGAGGTCGATGCCAGCCTGGCACTGAACCAGCTGGTCACACAGCTGACATCCCTCTAGATGGGAAAATAAATAAAGGCCAGGAGAATCCTTCATAAGAAGGTCTCTCCTGGCCTTTGCTTTAATCCGGATAGAATTTCGTTCAGGCGCCCTGGCTGCTGCCGTTCACACCGTTCACGCCGATCCAGAAATGATTGGGGAGCATGGAGCGAGTGGTGCGCACTTCGATATTCCCGCTGCGGAAAGCTTTGACCTCCCTGGCCTCTTTTTCCTCACCGTTTTCACCTGCTGCGTCGGCCAGGGATGGCAGCATGCTGGGGTGGACAAAGCACAGCGTTGGGTGCCGGCCGTATTTGGTCTCATAGTAAGCTGCCGCGCGCTCGATCTTTGAATTCAGATCGCGCCTGGAGTCATTATCAAACCAAAGCATTCCCACGTTCATCTTACATTCCTCTCCGGGATAAAGTCAGCATTAATCCTTAATCAGTTTTCGGCCGGGATCCAGAAGCGCAGCCAGCCGCCTTCGAAGGGGACGCAAAATTGGCTTCCGGGCAGCAGATGCGTCGCTTCAGAGTTGTTTGTGCCGGTAATATACGCCGCCAGTCCTGCAGTAATTATGTTCCCGATCAACCGGGTGCGAAAAGATGACAGGATGTGTTCATCTATCAGTTCGATATCCTGGGCTGCTGTTGTGGCAATCACCCAGACCCGGTAGCGAGGTCCATGTTTGACAAGTGCATAGAAGCGGAGGAAATTTTCCTTGTTCAGCAATTGCAAGAACAGCGCCAGATCATCCACTGCCAGCAGAACTGCAGGACCATTTGCGCTGCCCCGCCGGCGCTGCTCAACGATGGCGGCATATTCCTCGAGCACATTCGTGTGACTGATTTCGTCGAGGGGAATGACCTGCTGGCAGTGCGGCGAAGTGTGCAGTCCCTCAAATTCCTGAGGGCCACGGACGATCAGGCTGTAGCTGACCTCGCTGGGCCGGTTGATCAATGCGACCGATGAAAGGATCGAGTGCAGGAGGCGCGTCTTCCCGCTGGCCGGGTCGCCTACAATAAGCAGGGACCCCGGCGAAGAGTCAGTGAGGTCCAGCGTAAAGGGCAGACCGTCTTCGCAGGCGCCGAGGAGTATAGAATAGGGATCGAAGGGACCGCTCTGCGAGACCAGATCGGTGAGCCGGGGGATCGTACCGGAATCCAGGCTCGTATGACCTTCAGGCCGCCCCGAACCATAACCCTCGAACTCCAATGGCGCTGCCTCGTCATGGTTCCTGCCCGTATCTTCGTCTGAACCATATGGAGACGCTTTCTGGCTGCGCGGCCCGGCGCGGTAAATACTCTGCCGCCCTTTGAGCCGCTCGAGCACTTTTATTCCGATTGAGAACCTTTCTTCTGGTGTGAGCATCGGATCCAGCCTTATCAGAACTTATGTTCTAATTCTAGCGGATCTCCCCCTTTTCGTCAATACTTTTTTGAAAAATTTGTTCGAGAATAAAGTTTTTGATTCGCATTCAATCGAATACTGTTTTGTTTTATGGAGCAAAGGCAGTTATTCTTGAGCAAGAATACAATTTCATCCCTTCGTTTCGCTCGTGCCTGGTTACCGGAATAGAAAACAAAAACGACAGCGGCTTTCAACTGCTGTCGTTTCTTTAAAGGATCCAGACTCACTTGGCAGCAAGGATGTGGCTTCTCTTCAGCGCTGTACCTGAATGAGATCGTCGATGGCCTGAACGGCCAGTTCGAGAGCCTTTATCCTTCTTTGTAATAGTGTTTTCTGCGGGCTGCCTGTATGTGACTTCGAATAAATATCTTCTATCGAAGGGAATAAACCTGTCAGAACCTCTCGGGCTTCGACCAGGTCTTCCCGTGTGTAAGGATGGGGGCGATGGTCCCAGACGGATTCCAGGACGGCCAGGCCGGTGCGCAAAGCTTTGAGCCGTTTCTCCACTAAGGTCGTACTTGCTCCTTTCTGCTGCATCTGAACCAGAGCTTTTTCTGATTTTCGGATTGTGGATTGGAAGGATTTTATAGATTCCTGTTTTACTGCATCTGAAACAGTTTCCACGGTTATATTGTCCTTCAGTTATCTGGTGAAATCCGTCCGTTTTTTTCGGAACCGCATCCACGGATTTTAGGACGTTGGCGATGGATGGGAGGCATATCATTGGAAAAATCTATTGTAAAGACTCCGCTCGATGGATGTGATTTGCTATCCTTGCTGCTAGCTCTGGCCATAAAGGTTTTGGCAGACCATGCCCCATACCCTCGAATGTAACGAGTTCGGCATCTGGGATCGCGGCTGCGGTAGCCTGCCCTCCACTGACATCAATCATCCTGTCATTTTCTCCATGGATAACAAGAGTCGGTATCTGTAAGGATTGAAGCTGTTTTGTTCTATCGCCTGATTTTATAACTGCCGCAGCCTGACGCATCATACTCAACGGATCATGATCCCTATCCCAGGCAGCGCCCGCGTTTTCAGCGGTATCCTTCTCATCCAGGGGATACTTCGGAGAACCAAGTGCTTTTCGTGATCGTATCTGCCAGTCGATGTAGGCTTGCCGGTCGTCATAAGGGGGGGATCCCAGACCGGCCAGCACTGAAAAGTCAGCCTGCCCAACCGAGGGATTTCCAGTCGTAGACATCATAGATGTCAGTGACCGGACCCTATGCGGATATTCGATCGCTATGGTTTGAGCGATCATTCCACCCATAGATGCACCAACCAGGTGTACACTGTCATATCCAAGCGCATCCATTAGCCCTACTGTGTCTGCCGCCATATCAGAAAGCGTATAAGTCACTGTAGAAAAATCACCGGATTGTATTGCTGGAAAATCCGGAACGGGTGCATCAGAAAAGTGGGTTGAAAGTCCGGCATCTCTATTATCGAATCTTATTGGATGCAGACCGCGGCTGGACAGTTCCAGACAAAATCCTTCAGGCCAGTTAATCATCTGTGTGATTCACAGAGATCGTTTCAATTCTCGGTACATTTCCTCGGACTTAAAATCCTGCTCCTGAATATGCTCTTTCATAGGATCATATTTTTCGATCACTTCATCCCAAAATGGGGTCTTTGAACTGAGCTCAAAGAA
>JAAYXE010000009.1 GCA_012516075.1 Chloroflexota bacterium
ATATTTGAACAATCTGTCTTATATATTTCGGATAATCATAATAATGATGGGGTAAATTACCGGTAAACGGGCCGTGAAGAAAATCTAAATTTATGTCCGGACTCGGGCTCCAGCCGCGGCGTAATAAAGCGCCCCTGTCCATTCAGGCAGGGGCGCTTTAATGCATCGATTGTCAGATGAAATTTCAGGACTTTTTATTTTTGGGGCTATCTGGCCTGGCCCTGGCGGGCAACCTCTTCGGCTGCTTTGCGAACGGCCTCCTCGTCGCCCAGGTAGTAATGAGTGATGGGTTTGAGATCGGCGTCGAGTTCGTAAACCAGCGGAATCCCGGTGGGGATGTTTAATTCCGTGATATCTTCATCTGAAATTTGATCCAGGTATTTCACCAGCGCACGCAGACTGTTGCCGTGGGCGGCGATGAGCACCCGCTGCCCAGCCTTCACCGACTTCGAGATCGTGTTCTCCCAGTAGGGGAGCATGCGCGCTACGGTGTCTTTCAGCGATTCGGTGCGCGGCAGCTTTTCGGCGGGGATCCCGGCATAGCGGCGGTCAAAGCGCGGGTGGCGTTCGTCGTCCATCTCCAGGGCCGGAGGGGGCGTGGCATAGCTGCGGCGCCAGATTTTTACCTGGTCTTCACCGAATTTGGCGGCTGTTTCGGCTTTGTTCAGCCCCTGCAGCGCGCCGTAGTGCCGTTCGTTCAGCTCCCATGCCCGCACCACCGGGATCCACTCCAGCTCCATCTCTTCCAGGATAATCCACAGCGTGTGGATGGCGCGCTTGAGCACGGAAGTATAGGCAATATCAAAAGTGAAGCCTTCCTGCTTCAGCAGCTGACCGGCCTGCCGGGCTTCCGACCGGCCCCGGTCGGTCAGGCCCACGTCAGTCCACCCGGTGAAGCGGTTTTCGAGGTTCCAGGTGCTCTGACCGTGGCGTACCAGAACAAGTTTGTGTGCTACTGCCATTCAAGTCCTCCTTCGATTGGGGTTTGCTGAGGGAGGCTCAGTCTGCTCGACCCTCCCTCAGCGAACGTTATCTAAAAAAACTCTCCGTAGATACAGCTCTTGATGCAAGAGGTGACCCACGGAGAGCGGTTTAAAAGGTTGGTTCAGAGGCGCGCCAGGCGTTATAAGAGCACGGCGCATTCATGACCTAGCGGATTGCCTTCTCGGTATCGCGGTCAAAGATGTGCATATTGGCCATGTTGAGCACAACCTGCACCCGGTCGCCCATCTGATAGCGCGAGCGTGGGTCAACGCGTGCAACGAAATTGTGGTCGCCGTTCTTCAGGTAGACGAAAATTTCGTTACCCATCAGCTCGGTTACATCCACCACAGCCTCGAGCGGCTGGGCGATGATTCCGGGCGGCGCAAATTCCGGATTGTGAATGTCTTCGGGGCGGATACCAAAGATGATGGACTTACCGACGTAAGGAGCGTAGGTCGAGACGCGGTTCTCGGGTACCTGGACAGCGAAGGTGCCGCCGTCTACGTACAGCGCGTTGCCGTCCTTGCGCAGTGTGGCCGGGAAGAAGTTCATCGCCGGAGAACCGATAAAGCCGGCCACAAACAGGTTGTCGGGGTGGTCGTACAGGGCCTGCGGGGTGTCGATCTGCTGCAGAATACCCTTGTTGATCACCGCAATGCGGGTCGCCATGGTCATGGCTTCCACCTGGTCGTGGGTCACGTAAATGAAGGTGGTCTGCAGCTGCTGGTGCAGCTTGCTGATGTTGGCGCGGGTCTCGACGCGCAGCTTGGCATCCAGGTTGGAGAGCGGTTCGTCAAAGAGGAAAACCTTAGGCTCGCGTACGATGGCGCGTCCCACAGCAACACGCTGGCGCTGGCCGCCGGACAACTGGCGGGGTTTGCGGTCCAGAAGGTTCTCAATACCCAGGATCTGGGCCGCGTTTTCAACTCTGCGCTTGATTTCCTGTTTGGGGGTCTTGCGCAGTTTCAAACCGAAGGCCATGTTGTCGAACACGGTCATGTGCGGGTAGAGGGCGTAAGACTGGAACACCATGGCAATGTCCCGGTCCTTCGGCGCTACGTCATTGACTACCTGATCACCGATTAAAATCCGGCCTTCGGTGATGTCTTCCAGGCCGGCCAGCAGGCGCAGCGCGGTGGTTTTGCCGCAGCCAGACGGTCCAACCAGCACCAGGAACTCTTTGTCTTCGATATGGATGTTGAGGTCGTTGACTGCGACGACGTCCCCAAACCGCTTGTACACATGATCGTACGTTACGCTAGCCATCAGGTTTTCTCCTTTCTTCGTCTTGCGGATTATAGTGGTTGAATTATAAACGCGCTCTTTTGAAAACGCAAACAAATGGCCCTCTCAAGCTGAGCCTTGTCGATTTACCGGCCTGAATTTAGAATCTCTTTATGCCGAAAGACGAAGTAACCCCGATCCGTAAGCAGTATCTCGATATCAAGCGCCAGTATCCCAACGCGATCCTCTTCTTCCGCCTGGGCGATTTCTACGAAACCTTTGACCAGGACGCCGAAATTGCAGCCCGAGAGCTGGATATTGTGCTCACCTCGCGCAACGTGGCGAAAGGGGTGCGCGTGCCCATGGCCGGCATCCCCCATCACGCTGCCGAGAACTACCTGGCCCGCCTGATCGAGCGCGGCTACCACGTGGCCATCTGCGAGCAGATCGGCGACACCCCGGTGAAGGGGCTGGTCCCGCGCCAGGTTACGCGCGTGGTGACCCCCGGAACGGTCGTCGAGCCAGGTCTGCTGCCGGGAGATGCCAATAACTATCTGGTCTGTGCGGTTGTGGAAAACTCGGGCGGACAGGAATGCGCCGGGGTAGCTTACGTCGATATCACCACCGGCGAGTTCGCCGTTACCGAGTTCATGAGCGGCGATATCCAGACCCCGCTGCGCGCCGAGCTGATCCGCCTCAACCCGGCCGAGCTGCTGCTGCCGGACAACCTGGAGCTGAATAACGGGCTGCCCGGTCACATCACGCGCTGGCCGGCCTGGCGCTTTGAACCCGGCCGCAGCCGGGAGGCGCTGATGCAGCATTTCGGGGTCACCTCACTGGACGGCTTTGGGATGCGCGGCATGACGCTGGGCGTGCGCGCCGCGGGGGCGATCATCGCTTACCTGAGCGAAATACAGTCCGCCGCCCTGAAGCTGCTCACGCGCCTGAGCACGTATCACCTCTCCGAATTCATGACCCTGGACGCGGCGACCCGCCGCAACCTGGAGCTGACCGAAACGCTGCGCCGGGAAAGCGGCCAGGGGACGCTGCTGGGCGTGCTGGACCACACGGTCACCCCCATGGGCCGGCGGCTGATCCAGCAGTGGGTCAGCAAGCCGCTGCTGGATGTGGGGCAGATCCGCGCCCGTCAGGAGGGGGTGGCTTTCTTCTTCAACGACGGCCTGCTGCGGGCCGATGTGCGCCTCCACCTGAAACCCCTGGGAGACCTGGAGCGCCTGACCAACCGGGTGGCCGGCGGGTCGGCCCAGCCGCGCGACCTGGTTGCGATCCGCGAGACGCTGAAGCGGCTGCCCGAGCTGCGCAGCCTGCTGCCGGAGGATGAACCTGCGCTGCAGGCCGTGCTGAAGGATTTCCACCTGTGCTCAGATGAACTCGAACTGCTGCAGAGCGCTATCGCCGACTAACCGCCGGCCACGCTGCAGAATGTGGGCGTTATCCGCCCCGGCTTTTCGGCCGAGCTCGACGGCGTGGTGGAGCGCTCCCGGCATGCCCGCGAGTGGATCGCCAATCTGGAGGCGGTGGAGCGGGAACGGACGGGGATCAAGACCTTAAAGGTCGGCTACAACAAGGTGTTCGGCTACTACATCGAGGTGACCCGGGCCAACTCGACCCACGTGCCCGCGGAGTACATCCGCAAGCAGACCCTGGTCAACGCCGAGCGCTATATCACTCCGGAGATGAAAGAGTACGAGGCCCTGGTGCTCAACGCCGAAGAGCGCATCCACGAGATCGAATCCCGCCTGTTCGGCGAGGTGTGCGAGCGCCTGTCGCGTTCGGCCAGCCGGCTGCTGGCAGCGGCGCGTGCGCTGGCGCAGCTCGATGTGCTGGCCTCCCTGGCCGAAGCCGCCGCACTCTACGGCTATGTGCGGCCGGATGTGGTGCCCGAAGATGTGCTGGAGATCCGGGAAGGGCGTCACCCGGTGGTGGAACAGACCCTCAGCGGCGAACGCTTTGTGCCCAACGATACGCATTTTGTGGATGGGGAGCGCATCCACGTGCTCACCGGACCGAACATGTCGGGGAAGAGCACCTACCTGCGCCAGGTGGCGCTCATCGTACTCATGGCGCAGATCGGCAGCTATGTGCCGGCCAGCTCCGCCCGCATCGGCGTGGTGGACCGCATCTTCACCCGCATTGGCGCCCAGGATGAAATCCACGCCGGTCAGTCCACCTTTATGGTCGAGATGGTGGAGACAGCGAATATCTTACATCACGCAACAGCCCGCAGCCTGGTGGTGCTGGACGAGATCGGCCGCGGCACCAGCACGTACGACGGGGTTTCGATTGCCTGGGCGGTAGTGGAGTACATTCACAACCACCCGCAGCTCCGTTCCAAGACCCTGTTCGCCACTCACTATCACGAGCTGACCCAGCTCGCCGAGCTGCTGCCGGGCGTTGCCAACTACAATGTGGCCGTGAGCGAGGCTGACGGGAAGGTGGTCTTCCTGCACAAGATCGTTCCCGGCGGCGCAGACCGCTCCTACGGCATTCACGTGGGTCAGCTGGCCGGTCTGCCCCGCCCGGTGGTGCAGCGCGCCACCGAGATCCTGAAGCAGCTTGAGGCCTCCTCCGGGAAAGCGGTGAAGATCAACCCCGAGGCGCCGCGCCAGCTTGCTTTCTTCCCGGAGACCAACCCCCTGGTCGAAGAATTGAAAGCGCTGGACGTTAACGCGCTGTCGCCGATCGAGGCGTTGAACAAGATTTACGAGTGGCAGAGAAAATACGCCTCGAATGATTAATAACTGCCAATTTCTGTGTAATACCAGGTGTCGCCCCGCCGGCCAAAAAAGCTCACCCAGTTGGGTCCGCCGGCGGGGTTCATTTCGGCACCAGAGCAGCACAGGTAGTGAGGAATTTCATCATAAACGAGCGGCAGGTCCTGGTGTTCGAAGGCCAGGTACACCTGGCCTTCCACTGTGTAGAAATAGAACGGCCGCCCGTCAAGCAGTTGAAACCCGAATATCCCGCCGTATCCAAGCCGTTCATTGAGCAGCTCCCCGTCTCTAAAAACCTGCCCCACGGCCTCGTTGTGCACCGTGTTCCCGTCGTTCCAGGTGGTAACACGGGTGATTTCCAGGTACCAGTGCGGTTCGAGGACCCATAAACCCCGGATGGGGTCCACCGGGCTGGCGTCCCCGGCAGGAGCAGAGAAGACGACCTCGTTTTCACTACGCACCTGGACGATCAGGTCTGAACTCGAATCCCCTGTCTCAGAATCCACCAGCACGGCGCTGTACGGCTTTCCATCCAGGAAGGCGCGCGTCGTCTTTCGATCGGCCTTCTGCCGGGTATCCGAATGGCGGGCGAGCACCTCGTCCTGGGTCCCGTGCACTGGCTGAAAGGGCAGCGGATCGAGCTTAATGGAGCCGCTGAGTTCATATTCTTCGATGGTAAGCGCGGCTTAATTGGGAATTGATGTGACCGGCGGGCTGGTGGGGTGCGTAAGAACGGGGGGCGCTGTGCTGGCTGAGGTGGGTGCTGTAGTGCGGGAGGGTGCAGGAACGTTGGTTCCGATGGCCGTTATCGATGCATCATTATCTGTGTCTCTGTGGATAGCGGTCGGAGCGGCGCGCTGGCATTCGTATAAGAGGATTGGAAGCAAAACCAGTCCCACCAATGTTTTGTAACGCAGCATGCATGGATCTCCTGGTGGACAGCCGGATATGAGCAGAGCATGCCTGGCCTGCCTCTCAATAAATAGACGACAGCAAGCTTGATATGTTCTATTTTAGTTACGATCCGGGGCACGCCTGGATGAAAAAACTCCCTGCCGGAACTGCTGCTCCGGCAGGGAGGATTCGTTGAGTAGATGTCGTTCAGACTGCTCTGTCAGGGGC
>JAAYXE010000099.1 GCA_012516075.1 Chloroflexota bacterium
CAGCGCAGTCGTATTCGTCAGGTGACAGATCGTCCAGAAAAAAAGTCTTTTGGTGTTTGGAGCGACGGTGGTACACCCGGTCCCATCCCGAACCCGGTCGTTAAGCCCGTCAGCGCCGAGGGTACTGGGGGGGCGACCCCCGGGGAGAGCAGGTCAATGCCAAAAGACTTTTTTATTGTCTTAATTGACAATAAATGGTTAATCCGTTATAATATTCTTGCCTCGCGGGCGCGCTCTATAAAACGATGGTGCTGTGTCTTTCAGACCAAGAAGGAGTAGAGCCTATTGTCGTAATTCGCAGGGAACCAGAATGAAATGAGCTGTAATCTGGCTCGACTGCGCCCGTAAGCGGTCGAGTTTTATTTTTTTACAGCCCCTGCAATAGAACCGCCTGATTGAGGTAAATGCTTACTGCTGCCCTGACAGCCATGTCAGACGCGAGTAAGTGAATTCGAGCAAACAGCGAAAGGAGGTGAGCAAGGTTGACCACTGTAAATCTGCGACCGAACGAGTCTCAAGACCAGTTGCTTAAACGCTTTCGCAAGAAAGTGGCGAAAAGCGGAATTCTGAGCACCGTCCGCCGCAAGCGCTGGTTTGTCTCGAAGAGCGAGCTCCGCCGCATTCAGAAGAAAAAGGCGATCCGCCGCATCAAGCGTCGGCAGCAGTCGGATAACGATTAGTAATAAGGTATCAAGCAGCAGCCCGACTCAGTGAAGGTTGCTGCTTATCAGCCCCTGTACCAGACGCAGTGCAGGGGACCGGAGGTGAAAATGGCTAAAGATGATGACAAGATCCAGGTAGAAGGAACAGTGGTCGAGGCACTCCCGGCTACCCAATTCAAGGTACGATTGGATAACGGGCACGAAGTGCTGGCATATCTCTCCGGGAAGATGCGCAAATACTATATTCGTATCTTACTGGGAGATCGTGTGCGGGTGGAAATGTCACCCTATGATCTATCCCGCGGCCGCATTGTTTACCGTCATAAGAAGCACGCCACGCTACCTGAGTTCGAGGAAGGTTAAAACTGCTGAGGAATTTTTCCGGTAGCAGCATCACCTTGACCGCCACGGCTTGAGCTTCTCGCCGTGTAGATCTGTATTAGCCGTTGTACGCTCCGGATTTATCTGTCAGTTATTGAATCGTCCAGGGTTTCCTGTATTATCAGGAAACCCTGGTTTATTGTCAGACAGAATATCCGGTTTTTATAACGGCAGTCAGAAGCTGCTGAGTGTTCTCATATAGTTCGCACGTTCGAAAGATGCGGGGTCTGCAACGTGCTGCTGGCTCATACTTCCTTTCATCTGGGCGATAGAAACATATTCGCGCTCTTCCATCCAGGCCTGTACTTCGCGCAGGATTGCGCCAATTCTGGCGATACCATTCTGCAGGAGCTCTGAGGCAATCATTGCAACGCTGGCTCCCGCCATCATGGCTTTCAGCACATCTTCACCGCTGTGGACGCCGCTGCTCAGGGCGAAATCCGTCTGGACACGCCCGTAAAGAATGGCGATCCAGCGCAGCGGCAGGCGCAGGTCTGTGGAAGTGCTCAGAACCAGGTTAGGGACGACCTCGAGCGTTTCCAGGTCAAAGTCTGGCTGGTAGAAGCGGTTGAAGAGAACCAGGCCGTCCGCGCCGGCTTCCACCAGCCGGCTGGCGAAATGGGGCAGCGCGGTGAAGAATGGACTGAGCTTAACTGCCAGGGGAATATTCAGCCGCTGGCGAATGTCTCTGACAACTGCACAGCAGTTTTCTTCCAGCTCCAGGCCGGTCACATCAGGGTCGGTCGCCAGATAATACAGGTTCAACTCCAGCGCATCTGCGCCGGCATCTTCGATCCTGCGTGCGTAATCGACCCATCCTCCCGTGGTCACACCGTTCAAGCTGCCGATTACGGGTATATTGACCGACTGTTTCAACTTACTCAAATGGTTCAGATATGCTTCTGGCCCGATGCTGTAGCGCCCTATTTCGGGGACATATGTCAGGGCTTCGCCATAGGATTCGGTTCCCCGGGTCAGATCATCGTGCAGCCTGAGGCTGTCCTTAATGATCTGTTCTTCGAACAGCGAATACATCACTACAGCGGCGATTCCAGCGTCTTCCATCTCCTGAACGGTTTCCACTTTTTGAGAAAGTGGTGATGCCGAGGCAACCAGAGGATTCTTGAGTGAGAGACCCAGATAACGGGTTGTTAGATCTGCCATAGGTTTCTCCTGATCGTCACGCCTGAATATAGAGTGCTGACTGAAAAGAAAAGGGCGGGGATACCATCCTCGCCCTTTTCTTTACTTCAAACTATTCTGCTTCTGCTGCGCTGCCGTTTCCGTTTTCGTTGATGTCGTAGTGCATGGCAGCCATCTGGCGGTAGAGATCCCAGCGGCTGCGGGCATCCTTCTTGGCCAGCTTCATCAGCGCTTCAGCCCGCTGCTCATCGGTCTGAACCAGCATACGGTAGCGGTTCTCGTTGTAAGCATACTGTTCAAAGGGGATGGTAGGCTCTTTCGAGTCGATCGTGAGCGGGTTCTTTCCCTCTGCGGCCAGCGCCGGGTTGAAGCGATAGAGCGGCCAGGCGCCCGACTGAACAGCCAGCTTTTGCTGATCAAGACCCTTGCGAAGGTCGTAACCATGTGCGATGCAGTGGCTGTATGCCAGGATCAGAGACGGGCCATCATAAGCGTCGGCTTCCAGGAAGGCGTTGAGTGTCTGCTGGTCGCTGGCACCCATCGCGACGCGGGCCACGTATACGTAGCCGTAAGACATCGCGATCATACCCAGGTCTTTCTTCGGGATGCTTTTACCCTGGGCAGCAAACTTGGCGACCGCGGCGCGAGGCGTGGACTTGGAGGCCTGACCACCGGTGTTCGAGTACACCTCGGTGTCGAGTACCAGGATGTTCACGTTGCGACCGGAGGCAAGGACGTGGTCCAGGCCACCGTAGCCGATGTCATAAGCCCAGCCGTCGCCGCCGACAATCCAGACGCTCTTGCGTGCCAGAACATCGGCGATGCTGAGCAGGTCGCGAGCTCGAGGATCATCCACGTCCTGCAGGCGCTGCTTGAGCAGGGCAATCCGCTCGCGCTGCTGGCGCAGGCCCGCTTCGGTGCTCTGATCTGCGTTGAGCAGATCGTCAACCAGGCTTTCTCCAACCACACCGGCAAACTGCGGTAGCAGTTCGCGGGCATATTCTTCACGCTTGTCCAGGGTCAGACGCATACCCAGACCGAACTCAGCATTGTCCTCGAACAGTGAGTTCGACCAGGCCGGGCCGCGGCCTTCATTATTTACCGACCACGGGGTGGTGGGCAGGTTGCCGCCGTAGATCGACGAACAGCCTGTTGCGTTGGCGATAATGGCGCGATCGCCGAAGAGCTGGGACAGCAACTTCAGGTAGGGGGTTTCACCACAGCCTGCGCAGGCGCCGGAGAACTCAAACAGCGGCTGGAGCAGCTGGGAGTTCTTCACCGACTTGATGCTCATAGCGGTGCGATCCACCTCAGGCAGGGAGAGGAAATAATCCCATTTGACTGCCTCGCGTTCGCGAATCGGGGGCTGGGGCGCCATGTTGATTGCTTTGCGACCCACCTGGGTTTTGTCCTTGGCGGGGCACACTTCGATACACAGACCGCATCCGGTGCAGTCTTCAGGAGATACTGCCAGTGTGTAAACCGTGCCGGGAAACTCTTTCCAGCGGGCAGGCACTGAAGCCCAGCCCTCGGGGGCGTTTTCCAGATATGCAGGATCGTACACTTTTTCGCGGATGACCGCATGCGGGCAGACAAAGACGCACTTGCCGCACTGGATGCACAGATCGGGCTCCCAGACAGGGATCTCAAGCGAAATGTTGCGCTTTTCCCACTTGGTTGTTCCGGACGGATAGGTGCCATCTGCCGGCAGAGCGCTGACGGGGAGGAGATCGCCCTCACCGGCAATCATGGGACCGAGAACGCTGCGAACGAACTCAGGAGCATTTTCGGGTACGGGTGGGCGGCGGGTAATGGTGCTGGTCACCCGATCGGGGACCTTGACTTCATGCAGGTGCACCAGGGTCTGGTCCACGGCGTCGAAGTTGCGCTGGACCACCGCTTCGCCGCGCTTGCCGTAGGTCTTCTGGATGGCTTTCTTAATCTCGGCAATGGCCTGTTCACGAGGCAGTACACCGCTGATGGCGAAGAAGCAGGTTTGCATGATGGTGTTGATGCGCCGGCCCATTCCGGTCTTCTGCGCCACCTCGTAAGCGTCGATCACATAGAAGCGCAGCTTTTTATCGATAATTGTCTGCTGGATTTCGCGCGGCAGATGCTCCCAGACTTCCTCGGGCCCGTAGATGCTGTTCAGCAGAAATACGGCGCCGGGAGCAGCGTTCTTGAGGACGTCGATGCGCTCCAGGAAGGAGAACTGGTGGCAGGCCACGAAGTTCGCTGAGCTGATCAGGTAGGGAGCGCGGATCGGTTTCGGTCCAAAGCGCAGGTGAGAGGTGGTCAGCGAGCCCGACTTCTTTGAGTCGTAAACGAAGTAGCCCTGGGCGTAGTTGTCGGTCTCTTCGCCGATAATCTTGATGGAGTTCTTATTCGCACCCACTGTGCCGTCGGAACCCAGACCGTAGAACAGACACCGGACCGTCTCTGGCTGTTCGATCGAGAAAGTGGGGTCGAAATCGAGGCTGGTGTGGCTGAGGTCGTCGTAAATGCCGACGGTGAAATGATTCTTCGGGTCGGCTTTCTTCAGCTCATCGAAGACGGCCTTGGCCATAGCGGGGGTGAACTCTTTCGACGAAAGGCCGTAGCGGCCGCCGATGATCGTGGGGATCTCGCCGGTCCAACCTTCGGTGATCGCGGTGACGACATCCTGGTACAGCGGCTCGCCCGCAGCGCCGGGTTCTTTGGTGCGATCGAGCACTGCAATGGCTTTGACGGTCTTGGGTAGAGCCTGCAGGAAGTGTTCGATCGAGAACGGCCGGTACAGGCGAACTGCAAGGACGCCAACGCGCTCGCCGCGGGCAGCCAGATACTGCGCTGTTTCACTGGCGGTTTCGTAACCGGATCCCATCACCACAATCACCCGCTCTGCCTCGGGGTCGCCGAAGTAATCAAACAGGTGGTACTGGCGGCCTGTGATCCCGGCGAAGCGGTCCATCGTTTTCTGGACGATCCCCGGGCAGGCCTTATAGTAGGGGTTCACGGTTTCGCGTCCCTGGAAGTACACATCGGGATTCTGCGCAGTACCGCGAATGAACGGCCGGTCGGGGCTCAGCCCACGTTCACGGTGGGCGCGGACCAGCTCGTCATCGATCATGGCGCGAATTTCTTCATCGCTCAACTGCTCGATCTTGTTGACCTCGTGCGAGGTGCGGAAGCCGTCGAAGAAGTGGATGAACGGAACCCGGGCTTCCAGCGTGGCTGCATGAGCAATGAGCGCCATATCCTGGGCTTCCTGCACGGAACCGGATGCGAGCAGAGCAAAGCCCGTGCTGCGAGTTGCCATGACGTCGGAATGGTCGCCGAAGATTGAGAGACCCTGAGCGGCCAGAGAGCGGGCGGAAACATGGAAAACTGCCGAAGTCAGCTCTCCGGCAATCTTGTACATGTTCGGGATCATGAGAAGCAGGCCCTGAGAAGCGGTGAAAGTTGTGGTCAGAGAGCCTGTCTGCAGAGCCCCGTGAACGGCGCCTGCCGCGCCGCCTTCCGACTGCATTTCTACAACCAGGGGGACGGTTCCCCACAGGTTGGTCTTTCCCTGAGCCGACCATTCATCTGCGAACTCACCCATGGTTGAGGAAGGGGTGATCGGATAAATCGCGATAACTTCGCTCACTTTGTGGGCAATACGAGCGGTAGCTTCGTTGCCATCAATGGTCACCATCGTATGCTTCATTCGTTTTGTTTCTCCTTCTGCCATCTTGACTCCTCTTTTTCCGGGCAGGTTTTAAAATTTTTTGAAAATGACCAGGTAGAAAACAACGTTCCCGTGCAGCCCGTTCTTGTGCGCAGTACAAAAACGGAGTGCATGGGTTTTTATGACGGTCAAAAATGGCCCTTTCTGAACCCTAGTTTAGCCGGGACAGGAGAATAAGGATAGTTATATATGGCATGAAAAACACACGCAAACTGTCATATATCAGACAAAAGTGGTTTGGATTTTTTAAAACGGTTAACTTCAAATCTGACAGGAGAATTCCTGTTTCCTTGACCTACTCTTAAGCCGGTTATACAATCAGGCAGACCCGGGTATCCATTACGCCCTCACCCTTGAAAGGAACATCAATTCCATCGTGAATTTAGATATCCATCAGGATACAAAACGTCAGATCTGGCTGGTTTGGGCTGAAAACCTGCGCCGCTGGGGGATTGGCGAATGGGTGGCCGCTGCTCTGGAAGCGGCCGGCCCATTAACTGTGCTTGGCGCTCAGTGTGTGTACCTGGGCCAGCCTTTGCTGCGCCTGGCTGTTCCGGATTACCATTTAAATGTACTTGCACAGACGCTGGAAGAACCCTCCCAAAGCCAGGCATTTGTTTCACTGCTCAGAGAGGAACTGCCAGGATGAACCTGCCTGAACTGTTATCCCCTGGCTTACTGGGAATTATCTTCATTATTCTCTTTACTGCCCTGATGACCGGGTTTACCTTTGCACGCCGGTCGCAGCCGGTGAGATTCTTGCGCACCATCCCCGCTTTTTCCCGGCTTGCGCGAGCGATTGGTCTGGCGGTTGAAGCAGGCAACCGGCTGCATGTCTCACTGGGGCGCGGGGAGTTGAACGGGATCGAAGGCGGAGCTGCCCTGATCGGACTGACGGTGCTGCAGCGTATCGCCAGAGTCGCTTCCGCCAGCGATCGCCCACCGGTTGCAACCAGTGGAACGGGTACGCTCACCGTGCTTTCTCAGGACACCCTGCGCAGCACATATCGCCGTATGGGAGCAGCAGATCAGCTTGAGCCGGCTTCCGGACAGCTCACGGGCCTGACACCCTTTTCGTATGCCGCAGGTGTACTGCCGGTAATTCAAGATCAGCAGGTATCCGCCACCTTCCTGGCCGGACACCTGGGTAGTGAGGCAGCTTTGATTGCCGATGCCGGCGAGCGTGATGGGAGCCTGACTCTGGCAGGCAGTGACCAGATCCCAGGTCAGGCAGTTCTGTATGCCACAGCGCAGGAGCTGTTGATCGGTGAAGAGTTATTTGCTGCGGGCGCTTATATGCAGGCTGGTCCGATGCATTTTGCCAGCCTGCGGGCTCAGGATGTGATGCGCTGGGTTTTGATTATTGTTATACTGGCGGGTCTGATCGCCAGGGCTGCAGGTGTCCTATGAAGTTGAATCTCCGCCTGCCGGTTGCTGCTGCCATCGCGATTGCCGTGGGGATCATTGTTCTTGCCGGGACCCTCATCCAGCACCCCGCCTTTGCCCTGCTCAACAGCCTGAGTGAAATATTCCTGCTCTGGGCGGTGATCCTGGCTGCAGCCGCCCTGCTGGTTGGGGTGGTCAATCTGGCTCAGGTCCACTGGAATAAGATTTCCACCCGGCAGCCGGGAAGTGCTTACAGCACCGTCCTCATCCTTTCACTGCTGGGCACCACCCTGATCGCGGGCGTATTCGGTCCGACGCACCCGTGGTCGCTGTGGCTGTTCAACAACATCCAGGTGCCGGCTGAGAGCAGCCTGCTGGCACTGCTCACCGTCGTGCTGATCTTTGGAGCCGCGCGTCTGATTGGACGGAAGATGAATCTGTTTACCCTGGTGTTTGTGGGTACGGCGCTTCTGGTGCTTTTAGGGAGCGCCTCGCTGCCGGGCCTCGAGACCTCTGTGTTCATCGATTTGCGCGGCTGGATTCAGCGTGTACTGGCAACCGCAGGGGCGCGCGGGATCTTGCTGGGCGTGGCCCTGGGTACGATTGCTACGGGGCTGCGTGTTTTAATGGGTGTTGATCGTCCTTATGGTGGGTAATCATGGTTGAAATTCGCTGTCCCATGTGCGGAAAACCCAATCCGGTCGAACTGGAAATCTGCCAGTTCTGCCAGGCAAGGTTGAAACCGGTGCTTTCGCAGCCGGTAGATGACCCGGCAGATAAGGCAGATATTCCAGACTGGCTCAGATCCCTGAACCCGGGAAATCCAGATTCCAGCGCTTCACAGCCGGATGACAACCAGGGACTGAGGAAACAGGACGACTGGCTGCAGGGGCTGCGCGATGCAGACACCGGAACAGACGATGTTGAAGACGGTGACGATGCGGCTGGCGAAGTAGACTGGTTCGAAGCAGACGGCTCAGATGACGGCACTCTTCTTCCAGATTGGCTGAGCGGGAATGGGAAAGCAGCCGAACAGCCGGATCAGGCGGAACCTTATGCGGATCATGATCAGCCCGAACCGGAGGTAGAACAGGAATGGCTGCGGCGTATACGCGCCCTGAAGAACGAAGATGAAGGGGCTTCCGATGCCGGTGACGATGAAATTGCTCCACCATCCGACACACACGCAGAAGGTTATTCTGTCCCCTGGGAGAAGGGGGCGGCTGCGCCTTTCCTGGATGAAGATAAGCCGTTTATTCCGCAGGATGCAGAGGCAGCCTTTTCTGACCTTCACCAGGAACCGGACACCAGTACCGACTATGCCGGATCCCCTGAGAAGCCCTGGCAGGATGAAGGAGACCTCTGGAAAGATACAGGGCGGGTATCACCGTTTGTTGACGAAGACATAAACACGGAAGCCGGTGAGCTGGAACTCAATCATGAGGATGAGCGCCAGCCGGATGACAGGGCTGGTGGCACGGAAGCGCCCTTTATACTGGACGACCTGCCGGACTGGCTGGATGAGCTGGTGCCGGATCATGAAGCCGGGCCTTTTACTGCACAGGGAGGCACGCAGAATGCGGAGCAGGCCGGCGAACCCGAAAGCCCGCAGTGGTCTCTACCTTTCGAAGAAGCTGAGCTGGCACATGACGGTGATGTTGTCAGAGAAGACGAAGAAGCGCTGAAGAAAGTGCTTCCATTTACCCCGGACACGGACGAGAATCTGGACAGCGTGCTGTTTACTGAAGAGCTGCCCGACTGGCTGGCCAATGTAAGCCCTGCTGCGGGCCTCACTGAAAATCAGAATGAACGCCCGGGTGAGGCTGAAGCATTCCCGAAGGTGCCTGCTTTTATCAATGAAGAAGATGATGGGCTGGCAAAAGCCGACCTTCCGGATTGGCTGGCCGCCATTCAGCCATCGGCTCATCACGAACAGGGCTTCGGGCATGATGAAGCCGGCAGCGATGTTGAGAGTGTGGGCCCGCTGGGAGGTCTGCGCGGCGTTATTCCGGCCGAACCGGATATCACCCAGGTCCGCAAGCCGGGTACCTATTCCCTCAAGCTGCAGGTGAGCGAAGAGCAGCAGAGGAACGCTGAGCTGTTTGCAGAACTGGTGAAAAAGGAAGGGGAGCCGCGAGCAGTTCCTCAGCGCCCGGTCCTGTCTTCACAGCATGTGCTGCGCGTGCTGCTTTTTGTTATTCTGATCGTTGTCATTGTCCTGGCGACCATCCTGGATGTCCCTGCTGCCGGAACGAAGCCCGTGGAAAACAACCCGGATGTCCTTACTGCCTTTCAAGTAATGGCTGGACTGAACCGTAACGATCCGGTCCTGGTGGCATTCGATTATGAGCCGGGTTATGCAGCCGAGATGGATGTACTCGCCGAGAACGCTCTGGAACAATTAATGACGCGAGGCGTATACCTGACCCTGGTCTCCACCTCTCCGGTAGGGCCGGTCCAGGCGGAACGCGTGCTTGAGCAGGTAAATCGAACACAAAATACCAGTTACCGGCCAGGCGAAGAGTACGTGAATCTCGGCTATCTGCCTGCCGGGCAGACCGGCCTGCAGGCTTTCAGCCGCCGGCCGCAGCAAATCTTTCCATACATTTTCCTGCAATCTTCAGCTGGTGGCAGTGCACCCCTTACAGCCGGACGATCGCCCTGGGAGATGCCGCCCCTGCAGGCGGTCGACTCGCTGGATGATTTCGCGCTGGTGATCGTGCTGACCGAGGATCCTGATAAAGCACGAACCTGGATCGAACAGGTGCAGCCTGCACTGCAGGACACTCCGTTCATGTTAATGACCAGCAACCAGGCAGAGCCGATGGTGCGCCCGTATTATGAGGCTTCTTCAGGGCAGGTGGATGCCCTGATCAGCGGCATGAACGGTGCAGTATCATTTGAAGTGATGAATCAAAAGGACGGCACAGCCATATCACGCTGGAACGCCTATGCATACGGCCTGCTGGTGGCCATTCTGCTCATCCTGCTGGGCGGTGCTGTCGATGCCGGGATGGCATACCTGGATCGCAGAAAGGCGTCCGCAGAAATGGGGAAGGTGAAATGAACTTTGCCCAGTTAAGCAGCCTGGATCTGGCAGGAGCGCTGGTGGGTTTTCTCCTCACGCTCATGCTGTTCAGTTATATCCTTGGGGATAATCCCCTCTTTCGCATTGCAATCCATATTTTCATTGGGGTCGCTGCCGGTTATGCCCTGGTGCTGGCGGTTTACAATGTGATCTGGCCGCAGCTTATTTTGCCCCTTGTCAGCGGCACCCGGGACCAGCGCCTGCTGTTGATGGTTCCGCTGCTGCTCAGCGCCCTGCTGATCATGAAGGTTTCTCCAAGACTGGCCAGTTGGGGAAACGCGGCCACAGCTTTTCTGGTGGGGGCCGGTGCGGCTACGGTTATCAGCGGTGCACTGCTGGGGACGCTGTTCCCTCAGGCGCTGACCACGATGAGCCTGTTTGATGGCACCCGTTCGGGGCCGGTTGAGAGCGGATTGATTGTGCTACTGGAAGGGGTCATTATCCTTGCCGGCACACTGACTACCCTGGTTTACTTTCAATTTGAAGCCCGGCCCCAGCCGGATGGGATCACACGCCGGGCGGCATTCGTTGAAGGGGTAAGCCGTGCCGGCGGGATCTTTATCGCTGCAGCGCTGGGTGCGGTTTTTGCCGGTGTGTTTACAGCAGCGCTTTCGGCCCTGGTTGAGCGCGTGCAGTTTATCGTATCGTTTTTTGGCCCGATGATATTTCCACAGTAGACAATGACGACTTCATTGATTGACGCTGATTCAATGCTGGTGATCGATGTTGGCGCGGTGTCGACCCGGGCCATGCTCTTCGATGTCGTCGATGGACGGTATCGCTTCCTGGCTGTCGGTTCTGCACCATCCACAGACGCGGCCCCCTTTTATGATGTGGGCGAGGGAGTCCAGCGGGCCATCGAAAATCTACAGGAAATCACCGGGCGCGTGATTATTGATGAGAATGAACGCTTAATCATCCCCGCTACCCGGGATGGAAGGGGCGTAGATACCTTTGCTGCCACCATTTCTGCCGGCCCACCACTGAAGGTTGTAGCCGTCGGTCTTCTGGAGGATGTTTCTCTGGAGAGCACCCGGCGCCTGGCGAAAACCACGTACACCGGGGTCATCGAAACCATCAGCCTGAACGACCGCCGGAAATCGGATGCACGCATCGACTCCATTCTGCGGCTGCGCCCGGACTTGATCCTCGTCGCTGGTGGGACGGATGGCGGCGCCTCGCAATCTGTTCTCAAGCTGCTGGAAGCCGTGGGGCTGGCCTGCTATCTGACCGCAGATGAGCAGAAACCCGAGGTCATTTATGCCGGCAACCAGGAACTGACTGAAGAGGTGAGGTCCTCTCTAACGGGTTTCGCCAGTCTGCACTTCGCTCCGAATATTCGCCCCATGCTGGAGATGGAAAACCTGGATGCCGCCCAGACCGTGGTTGCAGAGGCCAGCGCGCGCGTGCGCGCCCGGCAGATTGCCGGCGTCAGAAATCTGGATGAATGGGCCGGCGGAGGCCTGCTGCCGACGGCATCGGCATTTGGCCGCCTGATACGCTTTTTAAGCAGAGCTTACGATTCTCCTAAAGGCGTGCTGGGGGTGGATGTAGGCGCTTCAGCTACCACGATTGCGGCCGCTTTCCATGGAGACCTGACTCTGGGTGTCTATCCGGAGTATGGCCTTGGGAGGGGGCTGCCGGGCTTGCTGGAAGACGCCCGGTTAGAAGAGATTGCCCAGTGGCTGCCGCAGAATGTGCCGCTGGAGGATATTCACGATTACATTTACAACAAATCCCTTTTCCCGGGTACTCTGCCGGCCACGAAAGAAGAGTTGGCGATTGAGCAGGCGCTGGCGCGTCAGGTGATGCGCTGTGGGCTGCGGCGTGCAGCTGGCGGGTTTCCCGCCAGTGTAAGCCGGCGCGGGCTACTGCCACCTATGGCGCCTATTCTGGCCAGCGGCAGCGTCCTGACGCATGCGCCTACCCTGGGCAGCTGCCTGATGATGATGCTCGATGGTTTACAGCCGGTGGGCGTTACAACCATGGTGCTGGATCAGAATCATCTGGCAGCAGCGCTGGGTGCAGCCGCGGCGATCAATCCGATTCTGTCCGTTCAGGTGCTGGATTCGAGCACCTTTGTGTATTTAGGTACGGTAATTTCTCCCGTGGGGAATGCCCGGCCGGGAACGCCCATCCTGAGGCTGAGAATGGTTCAGTCCAATGGAAATGAAACCACCATTGACATTAAGTACGGCACCCTGGAGGCGATCCCCCTGCCGCTGGGACAATCGGCCCGCGTTCACCTGCAGCCCTTCCATCGTTTCGATGTTGGCATGGGAGGCCCGGGCCGCAGCGGCAGCCTGGTGGTTCACGGTGGGGCGCTGGGTGTGGTGATCGACGCGCGCGGGCGCCCACTCAGAATGCCGAAAGATGTTGGCCGCCGACAGGAGGCCATGCAAAAATGGCTCTGGACGCTGGGAGGCTGAGCAGGTATTGATCTTGCAACCTCACCGTAGTAATAGGAGCTGGTGAACTTTATGTTAGCGCCTGTCAGGCATATCTTACCTGTTACAACGATCCGCCGCGAGCGGCTACTGCCCATTCAGGGGAAAATTTCTGTGCGCAAAGGTCAGAAAGTGAGCGCCACCGACACGGTCGCGGAAGCCTCGCTTTCGCCGGCCCATCTCTTGCTGGATCTATCGCGCGGGCTGGGCCTGCCGCCGGAGAAAACGGACCAGCATATTCAGTGCAAAGCGGGCGACAGCGTGGACGCCGGGGATATCCTGGCTGGTCCGGTTGGCCTGGCCCGCAGGGTTGTACGGGCTCCCAAAAAAGCGCGTGTCGTTGTTGCTGGCGGCGGACAGGTGCTCCTTGAAGTGCAGAATAAGCCTTTTGAACTAAAAGCCGCACTCCCTGGAATGGTGATGGACCTCATACCCGAGCGTGGGGTAGTGATCGAGACGACCGGAGCGCTGATCCAGGGTGTGTGGGGCAACGGTGGGATTGGTTTTGGGCTGATGCTCGTGCTGGCAAAAACGCCCAACCATGTGCTCACTCGAGACCAGCTTGAAGTGAGTTATCGCGGCTCCGTGATCCTGGCAGGTCACTGCGCTGAGGAAGATGTGATTAAAATGGCAGGTGAACTGCCGCTGCGCGGCCTGATCCTGGCCAGCATGGCGCCATCTGTCATTCCAGTGGCCGAGAAAAGCCCGGTTCCGGTGATGGTACTCGAAGGCTTTGGCCAGCGTCCGATGAACACGGCGGCGTTCAACCTGCTGACCACAAACGAGCAGCGCGAGGTCGCTATTAATGCAGAACCCTGGGATCCCTATACCGGAACGCGGCCGGAAGTGATCATTCCGCTTCCAGCACCTGGCGACACACAACAATCAAAAGATGTTCAGGTCTTAGAACCTGGTAAGCAGGTATATATCCTGCGAGCTCCGCACGCAGGCAAAGTAGGGCGGCTGCTGTCCGCAGGTGGGATGAAAACTTTCCCAAGCGGTGTTCGTGCGCTCTCAGCACTTGTGCGATTTGACGACGGAACGGAAGCCCTGGTGCCTGCAGCAAACCTGGAAATTATCCAATAGGAAACTCGCTCAAGAGGAGAAGGCTATGTCCGATGAAAACCTGGGCAGGGACGATTTCGAATTCAACGAGGAGGCAGACACGCCTCCCGAAAATAACAGCAACCGCACCTTCTTAATCGCTGCTGGAATCCTGGGTGCGATTGCTCTGGTGGCGGCCGCATGTATTGCTATTTATGCGCTCTTCATCCTGCCGCAGCGAAGAGCACTACAGACTGCACAGCTCGCTACGCTCAGCGTACAGAACACCGAAGTCGCCCGCGCCATTACTCAAACCTCTGCCGCCCTTCAGCTGCAGGCAACCTCGACGCCAACGGTTACCCCTGAACCGACAGCGACGGCAACTCTCACGCCCACGCCGGTCCTGGCGATTCCGACCAGCACGTCAGAACCCACGCTTGATCCGCGTACTGCCACTGTGGCAGCCCTGCTGACGCAGGCAGCCGGCGGAGTGGGCGACGGTACAGCCGCGCCGCCCAGCCCCACACCTACCGCCCTGCCGAACACCGGTTTTGCCGATGATGTTGGCCTGCCGGCAATGCTGGGAATGGCGGCTTTCCTGGTGGCAATTATCTTTGCTGCCCGCCGCTTACGGACAGCCTGAAATAAAAAGCGGAAGGCACTAGCCTTCCGCTTTTTATTTCGCTTGAATTTTTTATCGCAGCAGCTTTTGCTATCAGGTTGCCACCGCGGCGACTTCCTGACCATACTGGAGCAGTGCCTGTACCATTTCTTTGCTACGGCCTTCAGCATATACGCGCAGCACAGGTTCCGTACCCGAAGGGCGGATAAGCAGCCAGGAATCATCGGCAAGCAAATATTTCACACCGTCTAATGTGGAAACCTCGTTTACAGATTCGCCTCCGATCTGGCCAGGCGAGTTTTCCTTTAAGAATGAAACCATGCGCTCTTTTGACACCGGACGGTTCAGGCGGAGATCCTTACGCTCATAGAACGCGGGGCCGTAATCCTCGAGCAGTTTTTCCGTCATTTCATACAGCGAAAGGCCAGAATGGGCTACCATTTCTACCAGCAGCAGACCCATCAAAATCCCATCTCCTTCTGGGATGTGTCCACGGAAGGAGATCCCGCCCGATTCTTCTCCTCCAATGAGGATATCCTCTTTGAGCATGTAATCAGCAATGTGATTAAAGCCTACCGGTGTTTCATATACCGGAAGTGAATATCTTGCCGCCAGGCGGTCGATCATGCGTGTAGTGGAAACGGTGCGTACGACCGGCCCTTTCCAGCCGCGGGTTTCCACCAGATACTGGAGTGCCAGGGCCATGATTTTATGCGGATCGACAAAGTTGCAGCGTTCATCCATTGCCCCAATGCGGTCAGCATCTCCATCGGTGGCGAGGCCGAAGTTCCCCAGATGGGTGCTGATTGCTCCCGCAAGTGCGCTGAGATATTTGGCAATCGGTTCCGGGTGGACCCCACCGAAACCAGGGTTCATTTCGCCGCGAATTTCCTTCACTTCGCAGCCGGTCCCCTGGAGGATACCTTTCATGACACCGCGCCCGGAGCCGTACATTGAATCCACAACGACACGAGGCGGATTTTCGGCGATGATGTCGAAATTAATCAGTGTGCGCAGGTGTTCGTAATAGGCCGGGATGGGATTAAAGCGCTGGATCAACCCCAGGCTGCGCGCCTGGTCATAGTCCATCAGGTTTGGGCCGCGGCCCAGTTGTTCGTTATCATTTAAATAGACTTCGACACGGCGGCACTGTTCTTTCGAAGCAGAGCCGCCATAAGCAGCTTTCAGCTTGACGCCGTTATAGCGCGGAGCGTTGTGCGAGGCCGTTATCATGATTCCGCCCACGGCACCGTATTTGCGAATCGCATATGAGATCGCCGGAGTGGGCGCATCTGCCTGTGCCAGAAGCACGGTGTAGCCATTCGCCGCCAGGACGCGTGCAACATCGACGGCATAGCGGTCAGAGAGAAAACGGGTATCAAAGCCTACGACCATCTTTTTGGGGTCGATCTGTGGTTCGAGGGGAGCTCCGTTATTCCACTCTCCAGACTTAACGGCATCCGCGATTGATTGGACGACGGAGCGCAGATTATGAAACGTAAACGTGTCTGAAATAACGGCTCGCCACCCGTCCGTTCCAAAGTTTACAGGCATAGGTTTCCTCCGAGGTAAATAAGGGTAGACGTGATTTTATCATTTATTATTAACCTCATTCTTGCAAAATCTTTATTTATGCCCAAAAACGGGCATATCAGATCATGCTAAAATGAGACTATGCCGGTAGATCTTCAGGAAATTGCCGACCTGTTGAAGCGTGAGTATCTGTTCCAGGATCTGACTGATGAACAGGTGCTCTGGATCGCGTCGCAGTTCAAACCGCTGACCCTGGGGCGCAATACGGTCATTTATTCTCAGGGCGCTCCGGCTGATAATTTTTATTTCGTTTTTCGCGGCAAAGTCCGTGTATACCGCAACGTTCGCGGCCGGGAAGTGGCGTTGAATATTCTGGGGCCGGGGGATTTCTTCGGCGAAGAAGGGGTGCTGTTTGACCGGCCGCGTGATGCCACGATAGTAACGGTCGAAACGACCCGGCTGCTGCGCATGGAACGGGCGCAGTTCGCCCTGATGATCAAAGCGTATCCAAAAATTCGTGAAAACCTGCTGGCGACCGCTGAAAGCCGCCGCCTGGCCCGCAGCCGTTCTTTTGACTGGCTGGGCCCTGACGAGGTGATCTACTACATCTGCCGCAAGCATGATTTGTTCCTGTTCCGCAAGCTGATTATTCCCATTCTGCTGGGCGTTGCCGCGGTACCTGTACTGGCTTTAGGAATTGCAGACCAAACACCGTTTCTCAGGACGGGGGCTGACCTGCTGGGCACATTGATGCTCTTATTCGCTCTTCTGTTGGGCCTTTGGGGCTGGCTCGACTGGGAAAACGACTACTATATTGTGACCAACAAAAGCGTTATCTGGTCAGAAAAAATCTATGGCCTGTATGAAAGCCGGCGCGAGGCTCCGCTGGAGTCAATTCTGGCCGTGAATGTGATCTCGAGCCAGCTCGGCAGGATATTCAAATACGGCAGTGTCAATGTGCGAACCTATACCGGCGGCATCCTGATGCGTGATATGGCGCATCCCACCCGCTTTGCGTCTTTCGTAGAGGGGTATAAAAAGCGCGCTTTGCAGATTTCCAAACAGGAAGAGATGCGGATCATTGAGCAGGAGCTCGAAAAGGCGCTTGCCCGCCGCGTGCTGGAGAAGACTGACGGACCGCAGATCCCTGTTGATCCACCCCCACTGGTGGAGCGGAATCAAACGGAAGAGATAAGGCGGCGACCTCTGAGGGATGTGATCCGTACGTTCTTAACGGTGCGCTATGCCCAGGGGAATATCATCACCTACCGGAAACACTGGTTTATTCTGCTCCAGAAAGCCTGGAAACCCCTTCTGATCCTGGCTGCTCTATCGGTTCTCTTATGGATGTCGATTTCTTCCGGCATTCTGACTGGTGGTGGTGCCGGAATATCTCTGCTGCTTACTGCAGTATTGATCATCGTCTGGTTGGTCATCTCTGGCTGGCTGCTTTATGAGTACTTCGATTGGAGCAACGATATTTACCGCCTTACACCGCAGCAGATCTTTGACATCAGCCGCAAGCCGCTGGGACAGGAAATTAAAAAGTCAGCCCCGCTTGAATCGATACTGAGCATCGAGCACGAACGGGATAATATTATCGGCATTATCCTGAATTTCGGGACAGTGACGATCAATGTCGGCCAGACCCAGTTTGTCTTTCACGGAGTCTATAATCCGGATCAGGTACACGCCGATATTTCAGATTACAAGGAAGCACTAAACCGCAAGAAGCGTGAGGCTGAAGCTGCACGCGAGCGCGAGCAGATGGTCAACTGGCTGGTCGCTTATCACGAGAAATCGGAACGGCTGTCGGAATTTGACAACAATACGGAGTGGGACCAGTTTTCAGGGTAAAATAAAGCCCGTATTTTGGGCTGCGAATAGAGGTCTTTATTAATGGCAATTCGAGAAATCGTGACAATCCCAAATTCTGTTTTACGCCGTAAAGCACGGAAGGTGACAGAATTTGGTCCTGAACTGCAGACTTTACTGGATGACATGGTAGACACCATGAGAGCGGCACCAGGGGTGGGCCTGGCTGGCCCTCAGGTCGGTGTGCCCCTGCGCGTGATCGTGGTCGAATACGGCGAACGCGAAGAAGATGGCGTCCCTCCCAGGCTGTATAAGGTGGTTAATCCTGAAATTGTGCGGGCTTCGGCCGAGACGGAAATGGGTGCGGAGGGATGTCTGTCCATCCCCGGATACCTGGGTGATGTGGAGCGCTCTGTGGCTGTAACGGTGAAAGGTTTTAACAGCCAGGGGAAGCCCATTCGGATCAAAGCCAGCGGATGGCTGGCGCGCATTTTCCAGCATGAGATCGACCACCTGGACGGAATACTCTTCACTGATCGTGCGGAAAAAATCTGGAAAATAGAATCTGAAACCGCCGAAACGGAATCGGCGGACTGAATTTGCTCTGGAAGGGATTCTTCATGCCACGGTCAGAGAAGTCAGAGCCGTGGCATTGTTTTGTGTCATGCATCTAACACATTTATCGCTGACCAATTTCCGCAATTACGCCCGTCTGGATGTTGAAGTCCCGCGCGGACCGCTGCTGCTGCTGGGCGGCAATGCGCAGGGAAAAACCAGTCTGCTTGAGGCCATCTACTTTCTGGCCACTTTTGTTTCTTTTAACACCAGCAATGACAGGCAGTTGATCAATTTTATAGCGGCCCGTGAACCACTGGCTGTAGCCCGCATCAAAGCCGATTTCCGTTATGACGCGAATCTGGATTCCGACCGCAGCCTGCCGGTGCACAGCGCAGGTGAAGAACACCAGATGGAAGTGCGCATCATCAAGGAAGGCTCGGGCAGCTTCAACGGAAGCGCCCGCGTGCGGAAAGAGGTCCTTATCGACGGTGTAAAACGCAAGCTTACGGATGCTCTGGGGGTCTTCAACGCTGTCCTCTTCCTGCCTCAAATGCTGCAAATTGTGGAAGGAGCTCCGGAAGAACGCCGCCGTTATTTGAACCTTACCCTGTCTCAGGCCGTGCCGAACTATGCCGACACATTGAGCAGCTATTCACGCTCGCTGGCACAGCGAAATGCACTGTTAAAGAGCCTGTCAGAACGGGGCGGAGATCCGCAGCAGTTATCCTACTGGGATGAACAGATCGCATCTACCGGAGCGCAGATCATTTATGCCCGTATTCATGCGATCCTCGAACTGGAAAGGCTGGCGGCGCGCATTCACAGCGAGCTCACACGCGGTCAGGAAATCCTGCGCATTGACTACCAGCCGGCTTATGACCCGCTGCCAAAGCGCTCCAGGCAGTACGAACTGCCCCTCAATACACCCGTGGACCGCTCGGGGGTGTCCCTGGAAAAAATCCACCAGGGTTTTCTGGCCGATCTGGCGCGTTTACGGAGCGAGGAGATTGCCAGGGGGGTGACAACCATCGGCCCGCACCGTGATGAGATGCGGTTTCTGGGTAATGGGATTGATCTGGGGGATTTTGGCTCGCGCGGTCAGGCGCGCACTGCGGTCTTATCCATGAAGCTGGCAGAAGTGGCGTGGATGAAAGGCCGTACCGGCCGCTGGCCGGTGCTGCTGCTGGATGAAGTGCTGGCAGAACTGGACCCGGCCAGGCGCAAAGACCTGCTGGATCGCCTGGCGAGCAGCGAACAGGCGCTGCTGACCACCACCGATCTGGATTTATTCCATGACGAGTTTGTCAACCGTGCTTCGCTGTGGCAGATCCAGGGGGGACGGCTGGGCGAGATGAAAAACGAAGTCCGCTGAGATGCGGTATCTAATTTAAATGAAACAGTCCCCGTTGAAACGCCGGGGACTGAGCAATAATCATTATAAAGGCGATCGAACTGGCTCGCCTTTTTGCTTTAAAGAGGGTGTTTGGATGGCAGCCCCACCCGGCGAGGGTACCCTGGGGGCGAGGCGGCTACTTTATCGATCACCACCAGATAGCGCTCTTCCACCACACCGGGAAGGGTTACTGGCAGAATCTTTTTCAAGTGCCCACCGAGAATACGGACTGCATTCTCGGAAGCATGCGCTTCTGCCGGTCCGCTTTCTCCTTTCATCGCCAGCATCGCGCCTCCCACCCGGACGAGGGGCAGAAGGTACTCCGATAGGACCGGCAGGACGGCGACAGCGCGGGCAAGCGCCCAGTCATACTTCTCACGGTGGGCAGGGGATTGGCCTACCGTCTCGGCCCGCTCCTGAATAACCTCAACCCCTTCCAGTCCCAGGGTCTTTACCACATGGCGGCAGAAGTTGGCCTTTTTGCCCACCGATTCGACCAGAGTCAGACGCATTTTCGGGTAGAGAATCTTTAACGGAATGCCGGGGAAGCCTGCCCCTGTGCCCACATCGATCACCCGCTCCATGGGTGTACCCTGCATGACACAGAGGCAGGTCAGAGAGTCGAGGAAGTGTTTGACACGAATCTGTTTCGGTTCCCGGATGGCTGTTAGATTAATGCGGGCGTTCCATTCCAGCAGCTCACGCTCGTAGCGTTCGAAGGCGGCCAATTGCGCAGCGGGCAGACGAATCCCGATAATCGATTGAGCAAGGGGAACCAGTTCTTTCATTATCCTCCTGCCTGAGGTTCAGCGGGCTGGACAGGCGGCTGGGGGGTTCTGCGTTTTTTCACCGCTCGAATAACCAGCCGGATGGGAAGGACGAAAATCACGAACACAAGCAGAAGGACGGGCAGCACATAGATCAAAATCCAGATCAGGGCGTCGCCCAGGAACTGCACGGTGTTGATCAGAGTCTGAAGTGCATCCCGGGCCACGCCAACCGGTTCCCAGGTCCCAATTCTCAGCGGCTGCACGGCTGCATCGGGCAGCAGGTCCACGGAGATGGCGGAGAGAGCGGCTGACTGTTCGTAATACTGCATCTGGCCTTTGATAACCTCGATCTGCTCGCGTATCTCTACCAGACGATTGTACACGGAGAGCACATCTTCTGTGCTGTAGGCATTCTCCATGATCTCTGTTAACTGTGCCTCGGTATTTTCGAGGTTGCGCAGTCGTGATCCCAGATCCGTGTATTCCCGGGTCACATCCTGACTTTCAATATTGCGTCGTTCCGGGGGGCGGCTGCTCTCGGCTTCAATCTGGGCAATTGCCTCGTCGAGACGTTCGGCAGGTACGCGAATCGTAATGGAAGCACGCGGCGCCTCCGCACCGCTATCGAACTGGATTTGATAGAGATTTGCGGTGACCACATACCCACCCATCTCTTCAGCCAGCTGTGAAATACGGTCCAGGGAAGCAGCCGGATCTTCGACGACGATCATTAGCGAGGCGTTGCGAATGACAAGGCGCTTTTCCGGCAGACCTCCCTGGGCGATGCCACTTCCACCCATCTCGCCTCTGGAGATACTGCCGTTTACAACAGACTCCTCAAAAGCGGGGGCCTCTGGCGCCGCTTGCGGTGCCTCGGCATCTATCCGTGAGCCGGACGATGATGCGCATCCTCCGAGCATCAGGGCCAGGATGAGCAGAGCAGAAAACAGGAAGCGGTGTTGAAAGGTAAGTGTCGGCATTCTTCTCTCTCCTTAGCAGCGGTTTACTCTGTATCCTTGACGCTCCCGACTCGAGGATTGTTCCCTGAAAACAGATCACCAGCCGGCAGCCAGACGCTGGATGTGCCGGTCTGGGAGGCCTGCTGCTGCCATGCGCTGCTGCACTGCAGCAATATCATACTCTACCCGGCGGTAGTTCCAGCTGTTATTGTCGGGATCAAAAATGGCATATGCAGCGCGTGGGTCTCGATCGCGCGGCTGTCCGACGGATCCCGGGTTGAGAATAGCGCGCCCATCCAGTTGAATTGTGGTGTTAGGGTCTGGAATAACAAGATCAGCGATGTAGCGATCGCCGCGGAATATGTACATCAGCGGCAGGTGAGTGTGGCCAACGAAACAGAGCTGGGTATTGAAATGATCGAAGTTTATCGTGGCTGTGCGAATATCCATTAAATATTCCCATACCGGATGCCGGGGACTCCCGTGCGTGAGCGTGACATTACCGACCACCTGCATTTCGGGTAAATTCTTCAGAAAATGGATCGTCCCTTCTTCGATCTTCTCCTGCGTCCACTGGATTGCCAGCCGTGCCTCGGGGTTAAATGAATGGGTATCGATGTAGCGCAGAGCGGCGGCATCATGGTTTCCAATGATGCATATCAGGTTTGGAAGCTGGCGCACGCGTGCGACACATTCGTTTGGGTCGGGACCATAACCCACCAGGTCTCCGAGACACCAGGCTGCATCGATTTCCCCTGCATCAGCGAGAACAGCATCCAGGGCAGTTTGATTGGCATGAATATCAGAGATAACTAAAATTCGCATGGAGATAGGATCGCTTCCGGATTATATGGAATTTGAAAACATCTATTATTGTTGTCTATTGTTGCAACAAACTTGCCAGTCATTATTCCCCCATCCAGATCTGATAAAGCCCCAGGTTGCCTTCATGACCATCCGAATAGAATGTTTGTTGTATGTTGTAGCCGGTCTGGTTAGCCAGGTCCGCCAGTTCTTCTTGCGTGAAATGATGGACATAGCGCAGACCTTCTCCACCCTCGCGCCAGTCGAGGAGGTAATCCCCGGGGTCAACCTCCTGCGGTGTGAGCCCCGCTTTCTCCCAGGGTTGGATGCGGTTCTGCAGTCGTTCACTGTTCAGGAACTGCCAGACGGAAAGCACGACCTGACCACCAGCTTTTAAATGGCTTTTCGATTTTTCCAGGATATCCCTGCGCAGGTCGTTACCGGGTATGTGGTGGAGTACGGCAAAGAGAAAGATAAAATCAAACCGCAGAGGAATCGAAAGCTCGTCCGTTTCGGAATCAGCCGTCAGCGCGGTCAGTGCAGCATCCCAGTCGGCGGAAACAAGATCCGACTGGATAAACACAGGTTTTTTTGCGGGGCCTGCTTCTTCAAACTCAGAGGGTAACTTGCGAGCTTCGTTCAGCAGGACCGGACTGTAATCCAGGCCAATATAAGTTCCGGTAAAGCCGTGCTGAACCAGGGTGCGCCACAATTCTCCATTACCGCAGCCCAGGTCGAGGATACGGGCATCCGGTGGGATCATCTCAATGATTTTATGCACACCGGGCTGTATACGCTGGCGGGTCTTCGAAAACTGGAGTGCAAAGCTCTGGTAAAATTGCCTGTTGATGTCAGCCAGCCGCTGTATCGTGGCTTCGTTCATCGAATAATCTTTCCATAAGCGGGAAGAAATGCGGTGAGCAAACTTACCCAGATTTGAAGTTGGCTGTTATTATAACGGCAGGAAATCGAAATTTACGTAACCCGATAGGGTTGGTGCTGGAATAGATGATGGTATTAAAGAAAAAAGAATGGAAGAAGGTCAGAGATTATACGCCTGATAAGCTGGCTCTCGCAGACAGGATTTTAGACGAGGTGCGCGCCGGGCGCCCTGTGCTGGAATCTCTGCGCCGGTATCCCCTTCCTGAAGGCGGGTATCTGGGTAAGCATGTATTGGTAGCTGCATACAAAGCACGGGTTGAAACGGGAGAACTGCAGGAAGATCCGGCTCTGCTGGCGAGAATTCGCATGAAGCCGGTGCGTACACTGTCGGGCGTCACAACGGTGACCGTGTTGACCAAGCCCTATCCCTGTCCGGGAAAATGCATCTTCTGCCCCACCGATTACCGCATGCCGAAGAGCTATCTTCCGGATGAGCCAGGAGCAATGCGCGCCCTGCAGCACGATTTTGATCCTTTTGACCAGGTATCGGCGCGCATACAGGCGCTGGAGGCGGTGGGGCACCCGACAGACAAGATCGAGCTGCTGATTCTGGGTGGGACCTGGAGCTCATACCGCAAGGATTACCAGGAATGGTTTATCCGCCGCTGCTTCGATGCCATGAACGGGATCGAAGCAGCCACCCTGGAAGAAGCCCAGCGTATTAATGAAACTGCTGAACACCGCAACGTTGGACTGGTGATCGAGACTCGGCCGGACCATGTAAAGCCGCGTGAACTGGCCTGGCTGCGGTATTTAGGCGTCACCAAGGTACAAATGGGGGCCCAGAGCCTGGATGACCGCATCCTGGAGCTCAACCAGCGCGGGCATACCGTTGAGGAAACCCGCCGCGCCGTTGACCTGCTGCGGGCGGCCGGTTTTAAAATCGTGCTGCACTGGATGCCGAACCTGCTGGGAGCTACACCTGAATCGGACCGGGAAGATTTCGCCCGCCTGTGGGATGGTTTTTGCCCGGATGAAATCAAAATTTACCCCACCCAGCTTCTGGCAAACGCGGATCTGTACCAGGTCTGGCTGCGAGGAGCGTATCAGCCCTACTCCACAGAAGAGCTGGTTAATCTGATCGCCGATATTAAGCCGGGAATCCCTCGCTACTGCCGGGTGAACCGTGTGATTCGTGATATTCCTTCCACGAACGTGGTCGAAGGGAACCGCAGGACCAGCCTGCGTCAGGACGTTCAAGAAGAAATGAAGCGCCGTGGAACGACCTGTAAGTGTGTGCGCTGCCGGGAAGTACGCGGGCGGTCCATTCAAGTTGAAGATCTGCAGTGCCATGACCATGTTTATCCGGCTGGAGCGGCAGAGGAGCATTTTCTGTCCTTCGATACCCCCGATGACCACCTGGCCGGATTTTTAAGGTTGTCGCTCCCCGGGCCTGACTCGCCAGATACCGGTATCCCGGATCTACACAATGCCGCAATCATTCGTGAAGTTCATGTTTATGGCCAGTCGCTTCAAGTGGGAGAGGAGAAAAAAGGCGCGGCGCAGCATGCAGGCCTGGGAACGCGCCTGATCCGGCAGGCTGAAAAAATTGCCCGCCAGCGGGGTTACCGGCGCCTTGCTGTTATTGCAGCTGTTGGTACACGGCAGTATTACCAGAGGCGCGGTTTTCATCGAGGTGAGCTGTATTACGTGAAAGAATTATTATGAGCTGCTGACCGACACCCTGCGCCTGCCCTTTTCGCAAAGGGTGAATTCGTTCAATGCAGGCAATTTCACACCGGAGGATTTTCCTTTGTCACGCTGGATCAGTCTCTTCTGGATCTTCATCAAGGTGAATTTGCTTACCACATCCGGCCCTGCTTCGGTGGGACTGCTGTATAAAGAAGCCGTAGGAACGCTGATGACGGAGAGCGAATTCGTGGAGGCCGTCGGGTTTTCGAGTGTGCTGCCCGGGAGCGACGCTCTGCAGCTCGCCATGTTCGTCGGCTATGCAGCGGGTGGGGTGCCCGGAGCATTTGCAGCCCTGCTGGGGTCCATCCTCCCGCCAACGGTTCTTATGCTCATCGTGGCTTCTGTCCTGCAGCGCCTGCGAGGAGAAGCGTGGATCGGAGGGTTTGTGCGCGGGCTGACGCCAGCCGTGGCCGTTCTGATGGTCACCGTTGCCTGGCAAACCTTTACGGGTGAAGGCGCCGGGGTGGGGATGAAGAGCATTGCCATAGCAGGGCTCAGCCTGGCGGCACTGCTCTTGAACGCACCGGCTCCGCTGGTGCTGCTGGGCGCGGGTTTACTTGGAGTGATCATATTCCGATGAAGATGCAGGCTCCCCGTATATTACTGGCGACAAATGGCAGTGAGACGACCATTCCCGCTCTGGAATACGGGACGTGGTTTGCCGGGATGCTGAACACATCTGTCGATGTGCTGGGCATTATTGAATCGGAGACAATGCGTTCCCAGGTGGAACGCCTGGTGGAGGAGACAAGACAGAGGTTGGAAGCACAGGGTGTCCCTCACCAGGTTCTATTTGATAAGGGGCGGGGTTCTGTCGTCATCGCGCGACACACCTGCGAGCAAGAATACCTGACGGTGGTTGGGCCCTTAGGCCGGCCAGCCTGGCGGCGGGTGCTGCGAGGACGTTCCTTCCGCCGCATCATGGCCCGCACTGCCAGCCCGATCCTGTATGTGCCCCAGAAGCGTATTCCGCTTGAGAAAATCTTGCTCTGTATGGGCGGACTGGAGTACGCGGAGGCGATCGCGCAGATCACTTTTCAGATCGCTGCCATTGCTAAGGCTCGCGTGACGATCCTGCACGTGATTGAACCCGTTACGCTCAATTACCCGCTGGCGCAAAAAGTCCACACCCACCGCGACAATCTGATGCAAATCGACACCCCCCAGACGAGGAATTTGAAAGCCGCATTGAACGATGGGCGCCAGGCGGGAATCATCACCGACCTGCGCCTGCGGGACGGTAACCCGGTGACAGAAATTGAAGAGGAGGTTCGCACGGGCGATTACGATATGATCGCTCTCGGTTCCCCGTACAGCGCCCACAGTCTGCGGCAGATGTACATGCCGAATGTAACCGCCGAGGTAGCCGAAGCAGTGAACCGTCCGGTTCTGGTTGCGCGCCGAAAAACGTTAAATTGATTGGCGCTGACAAAATCACTTACAAAAAACACAGCAGGAATGCGTATCCCGGCTGTGTTTTTTGTGTTACTGAAGAGAAGAGCGCATGCTTAATGATTGACAGCGGCATAAAACTTTGCTATAGTACTAACGCGCGTTACTAAAGCGCGTTAGTCAGTGAGGTTCGGGTGTGAAACGAGTTACCAGTCAGGATGTTGCCAGAAAAGCTGGAGTTTCCCGCACAACCGTCTCGCTCGTTTTGAATAATGTTCAGGGGGCTCAAATCAGCGAGGAGACCCGCCAGCGAGTGCTCCAATCCGCAAACGCTCTGGGATATGTCCCTGAAGCTGCAGCGCAGGCGCTTGCCTCCCGTCGAGCGAAAATTATCGGTCTGGTGCTCACCCGCAGCCCCCACCATATCGCCTCCGATACTTTTCTTACTCAAATTCTGGATGGTCTGATCGAGGTCGTGCATCATTATGGAATGCGCCTGATGATCGACCTGCTGGAAGTCGGGCATCAGAAGGAAGCTTACCTTCAGCTTTTTCGGGCAAAACGGATCGATGGCCTGATTCTTTCCGGTCCTCGTTTTCAAGATGATGCCCTGCGCGTGCTGGAAGAACTGGGCTTCCCCACAGTGTTAATGGGGAACCTGCCCAATTCGAACTTCTGTTCGGTCGACGTGGACAATGTTTCGGCCGCTTATAAGGCGGTGAAACACTTAATCGGCCTGGGTCACCGGCGCATCGCCTGCATCACCAATGCAGACCTTTCGTATACGGCCGCTGCCGACCGCCTTCAGGGCTACCGGCAGGCGCTTCAAGATGCCGGTCTGCCTTACGATGAAAGCATCATCCGCTTCGGTGATTTCGACCCGGACAGCGGATATGCCCAGATGGAAGATCTATTAGAGAAGGTCTTCTTCAAGGAACCGTTTACAGCCGCATTCATTGCCAGCGACGTTGTGGCCCTGGGGGCAAAGGCGGCGATCCGGGATAAGGGATTGTGCATTCCCAGAGATATCGCTTTAGTGGGGTTTGATGATGTTCCGTTCTCGCGCTACACTGATCCGCCGCTGACCACCATACGCCTTCCATCTCATGATCTGGGGTGGAATGCCGGTGACCGTCTGATCCGGATGATTAATGGGGAGAATATCGAAGACAAACATATTTTGCTCGAGACAGAGCTGGTCATCCGGGAATCCTGCGGCGCACACCTGAACTAGATTCCACATTAAGCGAACGTCCACCATCCAAATTCAGTCAACATTAAGCCAGCATCGGGCCTGAAACAATCTGTTTCCAGCCGGCACCGTTTCTTTTGCATTGCTGCACTGCACTTGTGAAGAAGGACGGCAGTGTGTGGCAAAGCATTGTGCGCTGGTTTGCTCCATAAAGAGATCCTGCGGTCAGGGGATGAGAATCCCTGATTCTGAGATCTGCTCGCTGTTTCAGCCAGCCGTTATTCACGATGGAACGGCTGCCGTATCAGTTCAACCATTTCAGGAAGGGAGGTGATGCCTGAACCGCGTAAAGCACAGGGATTGTGCCGTTCCATAACTTAGCGTTAGATGATTGTAAGGAGTGAGTAAGATGCGAAAGACCAAGTTCATCTGGCTGTCAGCCAGTCTGTTGTTAATCTTTGCCCTGGTTCTCAGTGCCTGCGGCGGGGCGGCGACTACAGAGCCCCCTGTAGAACAACCGGGGACGGATGGAGAAGTGACCGAGCCTGCTGAACCGGAGGCTGAACCTACAGAGCCTCCTATGGAAGAGACCGAGCCCGTCATGGAGGAAACTGAACCACCTGCCGCAGAGACGGAGGAAACCGGAACGGGACCTGCGGGCGGCGAACTGGAGGAAATTGGGGGAACCGTTTCGTTTCTCGCTGTCTGGGGTGGGGAGGAACTTGACAACTTCATGGCGATGATCCAACCTTTCCAGGAACAGACCGGTATTGAAGTGCAGTACGAAGGTACGCGTGACCTTCCCGCCGTGCTGACCACCCGTGTCCAGGGCGGTAATCCGCCCGACCTGGCTGGTCTCCCCGGCCCTGGCCAGCTTCAGGAGCTTGCCCGCCAGGGAGAGCTGGTGGCCCTGAATGATGTGCTCGACATGGATACCCTCAGTCAGGAATATGACGAAGGCTTTTTGAACCTGGCCTCCGTAGATGGCCAGCTCTACGGAATCTTTATGAAGGCTACGGTCAAGAGCTTCATCTGGTACAGCCCGGCTGCTTTCGAGGCGAACGGTTACGAAATTCCGACGACCTGGGAAGAACTCGATGCCCTCGAGCAGCAGATCATCGCCGATGGATTCCAGCCGTGGTGTATCGGACTGGAGTCGGGTGCAGCCTCCGGCTGGCCGGGAACGGACTGGATTGAGGACATTATGCTGCGCACCGCCGGGCCAGAAGTGTACGACCAGTGGTGGCAGCACGAGATCCCCTGGACGGACGACGCTGTGCGCAATGCCTGGGAGACCTTCGGTTCGGTGATCAACGACCCGCAGATGGTCTTCGGCGGCGCACAGTATGTGCTTTCGACGAACTTCGGCCAGGCCATCATCCCTCTGTTCGAGGATCCGCCCTCCTGCTTCATGCACCGGCAGGCCAACTTCATCACCGCGAACATCACGGAGCAGTTTCCTGATCTGGTAGCGGGTGAGGACTACGACTTCTTTATCTTCCCGCCTATCGATGAAAGCCATGGAAATCCTCTGCTGATCGCCGGCGACCTGCTGGGTATGTTCAATGACACGCCGCAGTCGCGCGCTTTGATGCAGTACCTGGTCAGCCCGCAGGCGCAGGAAATCTGGGCAGAGCGGGGTGGTTACCTGGCCCCGAACCGGAACGTTTCACCTTCGGTGTATCCGGACGAGCTCAGCCAGCAGATTGCAGAACAACTGACAACGGCAACCAGCGTGCGCTTTGATGCTTCGGACTTAATGCCGGAAGCCGTCAACAACGCTTTCTGGGCCGGGATTCTGGAGTATGTTTCGAACCCGGGCAACCTGGATGCGATCCTGGAAAACATCGAATCCGTCGCTGCGGACGCTTACCAGCGGTAACCGCTGCATGATGTGTTGGGGCAGCCGGCAGCCTGCCGGCTGCCCCGAATATCCAGGCTTATGAAAATTTACAGGAGGAGAAGTGCCCCCAGGTCCCTGATTTGAGGCTCATGAACTGAATAGCTGCTGAAAATCGGAGAGGTGCCATTCATCTCTCCTTTCCCCGGAGGATTGTATGCGCGTTGAGGAGCGATGGTGAAATGGAACGGCTGTTTACGGCTTTAGTTGTTGTCATTGGTGTTCCAGCTGCAACTGTCCTTTATGTTTATCTGGTGGAGCAGCTGTTAACACGCCTGCCCGACCGGCTGGCCACCCGGCTGCGGCCCTGGTTCTGGGTGGGTCCTGCACTGGTCCTGCTTTTTTTCTACCTGGTATATCCGGTAATCAATACGCTTGTGCTCAGTTTGATGAATGCCGATTCCTCATCATTTGTCGGGCTGGATAACTATATCTATTCCTTCACGAACAGTATTATGCTGAGTGCATTCAGGAACAATCTGCTCTGGCTGGTCTTCTGCACTACCTTCACAGTAGGGTTTGGCCTGCTCATCGCCATTATGGCCGACCGGGTGCAGTACGAGACGATCGTCAAGGCGCTGGTGTTCCTGCCCATGGCTATTTCGTATGTGGCCGCGAGCGTCATCTGGAAATTGATGTATGAATACCAGCCGCCTGTCAGGCCGCAGACCGGAACAGTGAATGCCATATTAACAGCCCTTGTACCTAATTTTGAGCCGGTGGCCTGGCTCATCAATCAGCCAATCAACAACTTTGCCCTGATCGCCATCGGCATCTGGATGTGGACCGGTTTTTGTGTGGTCATTCTCTCGGCAGCTCTGAAAGGCATCCCGGAGGAACTGTTGGAAGCGGCGCGCATCGACGGCGCCAATGAGTTCCAGATCCTGCGGCACATCACCCTGCCGCTGATGAGCTCCACTATTGCAGTGGTCACCACGACGATGGTGATTAACGTGCTCAAAGTCTTCGATATTGTTTACACCATGACCAACGGGAATTTCAACACCGAGGTTATCGCCAACCGCATGTACAAAGAGATGTTCAATGTACGTCACTTTGGCCGCGCCAGTTCGATTGCGGTCATCCTGCTGTTAGCGATTATCCCGATCATGATTCTCAACATCCGGCGTTTTAGAGAGCAGGAGGCACAGCGATGATACTCCGAAGGATCAGTCGAGGGCTGCTTCACTTTATTCTGATAGGTTTGATCATACTCTGGTGTATGCCGACCATTGGGCTGCTGGTGAGCTCCTTCCGCCCGGCGCGTGCCATTGCATCGACCGGCTGGTGGACGGCGTTTGTACCGCCGGTTACGTTCACTACCGAGCTGTACCAGGAAGCCCTGTCTCGCACCGGCATGGGACAGAGCTTTGTCAACAGCCTGTTTATCACCATTCCGGCCACCGTGATCCCGGTCATGATCGCTGCCTTCGCGGCCTACGCATTTGCCTGGATGGAGTTTCCGGGGCGCAACGTCCTCTTCGTTGCCGTGATCGGTCTGCTGGTGGTGCCTCTGCAGATGACGTTTATCCCCATTCTGCGCACCTACAACGTTCTGGGATTGACGGGAACGTTTCCCGGCATCTGGCTGGCGCATGCAGGTTATGGACTGCCATTTTCCATCTACCTGCTGCGCAACTTCATCGGATCGCTTCCCAGGGACCTGTTCGAGTCGGCCTATCTGGATGGCGCTTCGAATTTCGACGTCTTCTTCAGGATTGTGCTGCCGCTGACGGTGCCGGCGCTGGCCTCCCTGGTGATTTTTCATTTTATGTGGGTGTGGAATGACCTGCTGGTAGCCCTGATCTATCTGGGCGGGACGATCAACGTTGCGCCTATGACGGTGACGATCAGCAATCTGGTGAACTCGCTGGGAGGGAACTGGCAGGTGCTGACTGCGGCGGCCTTCATTTCCATGCTGCTGCCGATGCTGGTTTTCTTTTCGCTGCAGCGTTATTTTGTGCGCGGTATTCTGGCCGGTTCGGTGAAGGGCTGACGCAAAAAAATATACCTTCCTGATTGACAGGAACTTGTTTCTTTGATATATTACTAACGCGCGTTAGTAACACGTGTTAGTAATGGCAGGGAGCTTGAAGAAACCTGTGTTACCGCCCCTCATGTTCTGCTCCTGGTTGTACGGTACAGCAGCGCGCAAATCCGGCGCTTTCCATATTTCTTAAAGTTAGAACCAACTTACCGGTGAATTGACTCGCTTCGCAGGTCGTTAGATATTTCGCTCTGTTGATAGAACTGCTTTTCAATCGCTGCAGGCTGTTCTATGCACAGAGCTGGTAGCCATGAAAACTCTTTCATTTGCTGTTCGCACGGTCGATTCGCTATCTTCTCGCGCTACTGGCAGCAGATCGTTTCATTGAACCTGCCAGTGGTATTCGGCTGAAAGCATACCGCTTTCAGCATAAGACCTTACCAGGGAGGTGCAAGCTCCGCAAATAAATAAATAACGACCTCAGCAGTAACAACGCCAACCCATTCAAGCTTATACTAGGAGAAAGAAGAAGCATGTACACAAAAAAATATCCGTGGTTTGTGTTGACCCTTCTGCTGGTTTTCTCGCTGATCCTGGGCGCCTGCGCGCAGACACCGCAGGCGACTGAACCCCCGGCTCAACCCACGGAGGCAGTCGAGGCACCGGCAGAGCCGGAAGAACCCACCGAAGTTGTTGAAGAGCCCACTGAAGAGGTGGAAGAGCCCGTCGAAGAGGAACCCGTAGAGGAGGAGCCTGAAGAGCCCGGCCCTGTAAGCGATATCCCCTACTTCCCTGGCGGGGCACTGGAACAGGCGCTGAAAGGTGAGTTCGCCGGCACGACTGTGGTCGTCGACGGCCCCTTCACCGATGCGGATGCCGTGAAGTTCGAAGAGTCGATCAAGGCCTTCAAAGAAGCCACAGGGATCAATGTGAATTACATCGGCAACAAAGAGTTCGAAACCACGATCTCGATCCGTGTCGACGCCGGTGACGCTCCGGATATCGCCGACTTCCCGCAGCCCGGTCTGCTGGTGAATTTCGCTCGCGACGGCAAGATCATTGACCCGACCACCTTCATCCCCGAAGACTGGTTGAAACAGCAGTACAACCAGAGCTGGATCGATATGACCACGGTCGAGGGACCGGATGGTCCGATGGTCGCCGGCGTGTTCCACCGCTTCAACGGCAAGAGCCTGGTCTGGTATCCGAAAGCTGCTTTCGATGCTGCCGGATATGAAATCCCCGAAACCTGGGATGATCTGATCGCCCTTTCCGACCAGATCGTCGCTGATGGCGACACCCCGTGGTGCATCGGCATCGAGTCCGGCGCCGCCACAGGCTGGCCTGCCACCGACTGGATAGAAGAGATCCTGCTGCGCACCACTTCGCTGGAGAACTATGATGCCTGGACGAGGGGCGAGCTGCCTTTCTCCTCGCCTGAGGTGAAGCGCGCAGCTGAGATCCTGGCAGAGATCTGGTTCAACCCGGACTATGTGTTCGGCGGCACTTCCGCGATCGTTTCGACCAACTTCGCCGACTCGCCGGCTCCCATGTTCGAGGATCCGCCCAAGTGCTGGCTGCACAAGCAGGGTAACTTCGTGACCGGCTTCTTCCCCCAGGGTGTCGAAGCGGGCGTAGATTACGACTTCTTCTATCTGCCGCCCATTGACGAAGCCTACGGAAAGCCGTTCCTCGTGGCTGGCGATATCATGGCCATGTTCAACGACCGGCCGGAAGTCCGCGCGCTGATGGAATACTTCACCACCCCGCAGTCTGCTTCCGGGTGGCTGGAGACCGGCGGCGCTCTGGCTGCTCATCAGACCGCGACCCCCGATATGTACGGGGTTGACATCGAGCGCGGCATCGCGGACCTGGTTCTACAGGCCACCAGCTTCCGCTTTGACGGCTCGGACCTGATGCCTGGTCAGGTTGGCGCAGGCTCGTTCTGGAAAGGCATGGTTGACTGGGTATCCGGCGCAGCCGACCTGGACACCGTGCTTCAGGAAATTGACGAATCCTGGCCGAAAGAGTAAACCGCATATCCGTTCAGGGCTGCCGGCTCTTCTGCCGGCAGCCCTATCGCTCTTAAATAATGGATTTGTCAAGGTTCCCGGCTGGTGTAATGTCCTTAATGCGACCATAGTGTATCTATTCCCCTGTTAATGAGGAGTCTGCCATGGTTACGCTTCCCCAACGCGCAGAGCGGGAAAAAAACAATCCGGTCCAAACGGTGCTGATCTTTCTCGGTCGTCTCCTGCTGGCTTTTGCCATCCCTGTGATTGCATTTTTAATCCTTTACCAGGGGTTCCTTTTCCTGCGTGAAGGGGACGCGCCCAGATGGGTAATTACCGCCGTCGCCATTATCTGGGGCGTCGGTGGGATTGCAGTTCTATATTTCATTTTCAACTGGCTGGTTGAACAGCTTCCCCTCCAGTGGAGAGTGCGTCTGCAGCCGTTTGTTTTCGTTGGCCCTGCCATGGCAATTCTGGCGTGGTACCTGGCACTGCCCGCCGTGCGCACGTTCTGGATCAGCCTCTTTGGCCGCAGTGGTCCCCCTAGTGTGGAACTCAGCCTGCTCTTCACCTCGCCGCAAGAGTATTTTGCGATCTTATCGGCTCAATTTGTCGGTTTGAGAAATTACGTCGCGGTTTTCACCGACCGCCTGATGCGCGAGGCTTTTCGGAATAATATATTATTCTGGATAGTAATTGCAACTCCCCTGACCGTTGTCACCGGTTTGCTCATCGCTGTGCTGGCGGACCGCAGCGGTTTTGAGCGGACGGCAAAGTCCATTATCTTTATGCCGATGGCGATCTCATTCGTCGGCGCCGGGGTGATCTGGAACTTTGTTTATGAGGTCAAGCCGGTTAATGTGGAGCAGATTGGCCTGCTGAACGCGATCGTCGTCGCTCTGGGAGGCCAGCCGCAGGCCTGGCCGGCATTAACGTCGATCAGCCCCTGGAACAACCTGTTCCTGGTGGTGATCGTCGTCTGGCTGCAGGCCGGATATGCGATGGTGCTCTTTTCGGCAGCCATCAAAGGAATCCCCGAGGAACTGCTGGAAGCAGCACGAGTCGATGGCGCCAATGAAATTCAGATCTTTTTCCGCATCATGATCCCATACATTATGGGCACTATTATCACAGTGACGACTACCCTGGTGATTTTCACCCTGAAGATCTTTGATGTGGTCTGGGTGATGACCGGTGGCCAGTTTGGAACCGAGGTGATTGCCACCCAGTTCTACCGGCAGTCTTTCGTGGCCCGCAACGCCGGATATGGTTCGGCGATCGCAATCGTGCTGCTGATTGCGGTGATCCCGGTGATGATCTATAACCTGCGACAGTTCCGCCGCCAGGAGGCATTTTAAGATGAACGCACGTACCAAGAAGACTCTGAGTAAATTTCTGGTCAACGGCACCCTGGCCATCCTGGTAATCCTGTGGCTGATCCCCACTTTTGGCGTCTTTGTCTCCTCTTTCCGGGATCGTTTTGATATCCAAACTACCGGCTGGTGGAAGGTATTTCCCCACAAGGAATACGTTGTGACGCGCACGATCGACCCCCGCGAGGCCGGCCTGGACCCCGCCCAGCCCATGACGATCGAGGGGATAACCGCTACTTTTGAAGAAATGCGCCAGGGCATCACTGCGCCCGATGGGACACGGCTGATCTGGATCGGTAACAAACGCATCGGGCGGATTGAGGTGCAGGAGTACACGTGGGTGCTGAAAACCAACCTTACGCTGGACAATTACGAGCAGGTACTCCTGGGGAAAAGCTTTGAATACAAGCGGCCGGATGGTACGGTTGAGATTATTCCCGGCGATAACTTTTCCGGGGCTTTATTCAACAGCCTGGCGGTAACGATCCCTTCGACCGTAATTCCGATCCTGATCGCCGCTTTCGCCGCCTATGGTTTCGCCTGGATTGACTTTCCAGGCCGGCGCCTGATGTTTATCATTGTGGTTGCCCTGCTGGTCGTGCCGCTGCAGGTTGCACTGGTACCGATCCTGCGCGACTATGCAAAAATTCAGTTAAACGGCACTTTCCTGGCCATCTGGCTGGCCCATACCGGTTTTGGCCTGCCCCTGGCCATCTACCTGCTGTTCAACTACATCAGCAGCCTGCCGCGCGAGATTTTAGAATCAGCCTTTATTGACGGCGCCTCACACTTCACCGTTTTTCTGCGCCTGATCCTGCCGCTGTCCGTTCCAGCCCTGGCATCCTTTGCCATCTTCCAGTTCCTGTGGGTATGGAACGACTATCTGGTCGCCCTGATTTTTATGGGCGGCAATCCCGATTTTCAGGTAGTCACCATGCGGCTGGCCAATATGGTCGGTGACCGCGGGCAGGACTGGCATTTGCTGACCGCCGGGGCATTTGTTAGTATGATGCTGCCTCTGGTGGTGTTCTTCTCGCTGCAGCGCTATTTTGTGCGCGGTCTGATGGCCGGTTCGGTGAAAGGCTGATCCTCACGCGATCCGCCTGCTTCTGTCTGTGAGTGGTGCGCGTTAATACAGGTATACGGTTTGGTCAGGTCCCTGTTTTTGAGAATCCTCTCTTTCGACTGGGCGTTCTGGTTTCTGTGGGTGATGGCAACCACCCTGGGTTGGCTCCTGGGGTGGTTGTTGTTGCCGGGTATCGCGCTGCTGGCTGCAGGGATCGGTGCCGGTTTTATGCAGTGGCTGATTCTGCAGCAAAGGATTTCACAACCCGTGCGCTGGTTCTGGTCGACTGCGGCCGGATGGGGCGTGGGGTGCCTGGTTGTGCTTTTCGGTCTGCCGGCCGAACTGGATATGTTTTCCGGGGTGATCCTGGGGCTGGCGGTGGGAACCGCGCAGTGGATAATATTACGTAACGAATTACAATGGACAGGCTGGTGGGTGGTGTTCAGCATTATGGCCTGGACAACCGGCCTCCACCTCCTGCCCGGACTGCTGATGACGGGGATTTCGGCCGGCGGTCTGACGGGCCTGGCCTTAGAAATCCTGATGCGGAATCCGAAACCGGCAGGTCATTAGTGGGCGTGTGCTCCCATCTGCGGTTAGCTGGCAGCAGAAGCTGGCTCGGCTTCTGCTGGATTACACTCTGCTGCTGCCCATACCGATTCTGTAAGTAAAAGCAGTAAAAAACATCTCAATAGATAGGAAGCACTATGAAAGACGAACTCTGGTATAAGGACGCTGTTTTTTATCAGGTATATGTCCGTGCATTTTTCGACAGCAATGCAGACGGCCACGGCGACCTGGCCGGACTGACCCAGAAGCTGGACTACCTGAAGGACCTGGGAGTGGACTGCCTGTGGCTGATGCCAATCTACCCGTCACCTCTAAAAGATGACGGGTACGACATCAGCGATTTTTACGGCATTTACCCCACTTATGGTGATGTGAAGGATTTCAAAGCGCTGCTGGATGCGGCCCACAAGCGCGGCATGCGGGTGATTACAGACCTGGTGCTCAATCACACCTCAGATCAGCACCCCTGGTTCCAGGCTGCGCGCAGTGATCCCAACTCGCCTTACCGCGATTATTACGTCTGGAGCGACACCGATCAGAAGTATAAGGAAGCACGCATCATCTTTCTTGACGTGGAGAAGTCGAACTGGACCTGGGACGAAGCCGCCGGCCAGTATTACTGGCACCGCTTTTATTCCTCTCAGCCAGACCTGAACTACGATAACCCGGCGGTTCAGGAGGAAATGATCAACGTCATGAAGTTCTGGCTGGATATGGGGATTGACGGTTTTCGCTGTGATGCGGTCCCCTATCTGTTCGAGCGCGAAGGCACCAACTGCGAGAACCTGCCGCTCACTCATGAGTATCTGAAGCGCCTGCGGCGCTTTATGGATGAGCACTATCCGGGCAGGATTATGCTGGCAGAGGCGAACCAGTGGCCGCAGGATGTGATCCAGTATTTTGGCAGCGGCCGGGACGAGTTTCATATGGGCTTCCACTTCCCATTGATGCCGCGTATTTTTATGGCTTTGAAACGCGAAGAACGCGAACCGTTGGTCTGGATTCTGGATCAGACCCCTGATCTGTCCGAATATACCCAGTGGTGCATTTTCCTGCGCAATCATGACGAACTGACACTGGAAATGGTCACCGAAGAGGAGCGGCAGTGGATGTGGGAGCAGTATGCGCCCGAGCCGCGCATGCGGCTGAACCTGGGAATCCGCCGGCGGCTGGCGCCCCTGCTGGATAACGACCGCGGCAAACTGGGTCTGGCGTATTCACTGCTGTTCACCATGCCGGGGTCTCCCATTATTTATTATGGTGACGAGATCGGCATGGGAGACAATATCTGGCTGAAGGATCGCGATGGGGTGCGCACGCCGATGCAGTGGTCGAATACGAATAACGCAGGTTTCTCAGACGCGGATGCGGAGAAATTATATGCCCCGGTGATCGAGGGACCAGTCTATGGGCCTGAAAGGGTCAACGTCGCCGACCAGATCAATGACCCCGATTCACTGCTGAACATGGTCCGCCACATGATTTCAGTCCGCAAGCAGTATCCTGTATTTGGCTGGGGAAAGTTCACGTGGGTGTTTGGCGAAGCGCCATATGATTCATCCGCAGTCTGCGCTTATCTAAGGCACCATGAAAACGAACGTGTCCTGGTTGTGCATAACTTCTCCGGCTCTTCTCAGTCCGTCGTACTGCGTCCCCCGATTGAAATTCAGGCCGCCGTTCCGGTTGACCTGCTGACCGGGAAAACGTATACGCCGTTTGAGGACAACCGCCTCAAGCTTGATCTGGCTCCATACCAGTATCTCTGGCTGCGGCTCTAATCACTTCATTTAGAAGGGCAGTCGAGATGGGCGGCATCAAACCACCAGGCCGCCCGTCTCCTTTTAAAGTGCCTGTTATTCATTAATATTAGGAGAATGTATGACACTTTTCAGCTTTATAGATGATTTTCGTCCATTGTGGAGATATTCGAACTCTGCCAAAATAATAAACGATGCTTGGAAACCCGTCTTGATCAATGGAAGGTGAGAAAAATGCTGAAAAACCCCAGTGTACACGGTACCCGGCCGTTCACCCCTACGAAGCTCAAACTTCGCAACCCGGTGCCGTCGGATATCGAAATCGCTCAGGAAGCAGATATCAAACCCATAACCCAGATCGCAGAAGAAGTGGGTTTACTGCCCTCCGAACTCGAACTGCACGGGGACTATATGGCCAAAGTGCGGCTGGAAGTTCTGGAGCGGTTAAAAGACGTCCCGAATGGTAAATACATTGATGTGACCGCGATCACACCTACTCCGCTGGGAGAAGGTAAAAGCACGACGATGGTTGGCCTCAGCCAGGCGTTAGGGGCACACCTGGGGAAGCGCGTGTTCACCTGCATCCGCCAGCCAAGTCAGGGTCCCACTTTTGGCATCAAAGGCGGAGCTGCCGGTGGCGGTTACAGCCAGGTGATTCCCATGGAGGATTTCAATCTCCATCTCACCGGCGATATTCACGCCATCACGGCAGCCAACAACCTGCTCGCGGCAGCCATCGATGCCCGGATGTTCCACGAGTCGCGCCAGAGCAACGAACAGCTGTTTGACGCACTTTGCCCTCCAAACAAAGAAGGAAAGCGCAAATTCTCTCCTTCCATGCTGCGGAGATTGAAAAAACTGGGGATCGACAAAACGGATCCCAATGATCTGACTGCAGAAGAACGCGCGCGCTTCGCACGGCTGGATATCGACCCGGACAGCATTACCTGGCGCCGGGTGATCGATACCAACGATCGCTTCCTGCGCGAAATCACGATTGGCCAGGGCCCGGAGGAAAAAGGCTTTACCCGCCGGACCGGCTTCGATATTACGGTTGCCAGCGAAATCATGGCTATCCTGGCGCTGACCACCGACCTGGCCGATATGCGCGAGCGCTTTGGCCGTATTGTGATCGGCACAAGCTGCGCCGGTGAAGCCATCACCGCCGAGGATCTGGGTGTCGCCGGAGCGATGACGGTTTTGATGAAAGATGCCATCAAACCGACCCTGATGCAAACGCTCGAAGGCACCCCGGTCTTTGTACACGCCGGGCCGTTCGCGAATATTGCCCATGGAAACAGCTCCATTATTGCCGACCGTATTGCGCTCAAACTCGCCGATTACGTGGTGACGGAGTCAGGCTTCGGTGCCGACATTGGTATGGAAAAGTTCTTCAATATCAAATGACGCTACTCCGGTTTTGTCCCCAATGTCGTCGTCCTGGTAGCCACGGTGCGCGCTCTGAAGATGCACGGCGGCGGCCCGAAGGTTGTGGCAGGTAAACCGCTCGATTCAGCCTATATCGAGGAAAATCTGGACCTGCTGCGCAACGGCCTCTGCAACCTGGAAGCGCACATCAAGAATGCCCTGCGCTTCGGCGTACCGGTCGTGGTTGCGATAAACTCTTTTGCCACCGATACAGAAGCTGAGATCGAACTGGTGCGCAAGGCAGCCATCGAAGCCGGAGCGGAGGATGCGGTGGTCAGCACGCACTGGATGGAAGGCGGAGCAGGTGCTGTGAAACTGGCTGAGGCGGTGGTCGCTGCTGCAGAAAAGCCGAGCAACTTCCAGTTCCTTTACCCGCTGGATATACCGATCAAAGAGAAGATCGAGATCATCTGCAAAGAGATCTACGGCGCAGATGGCGTCGATTATCTGCCGGAAGCGGAAGAAAAAATCGAAACCTACACCCGCCTGGGCTTCGATAAGCTGCCCATCTGCATGGCCAAGACTCACCTGAGCCTGAGTCATGACCCGAACCTGAAGGGCGTCCCCAAGGGATTCCGTGTTCCCATCCGCGATATCCGCGCCTCCGTCGGTGCCGGGTTCCTGTACCCGCTGCTGGGCACGATGCGCACCATGCCCGGCCTGCCGACCCGACCGGTCTTCTATGACGTTGACCTGGATCTTGAGACCGGGCGCGTTGTCGGATTGTTCTAACAACGACCAGTGAACGAAAAGAGGGCTTTCGAAATGGCGAAAGCCCTCTTTTTATCCGGTCCGGCGGAAACCGGCTAGATCGATTTACCCGAAACCAGGCGGAGATGAACGACGCGGCGTGTGCCCTCCCGCACCCGGAAAGGATGCCCCAGCCGAAAACCGGGGATCCAGACGATCCGGCCACCCGAACAGACCAGGGGCCAGCGCCGGCGCAGGGCTTCGGGCAGTTTTACGTTAATAAAGAAGTCCGCCACTTTCGTCTGGTGGCCCTGCATACCCAGCGGAGCAAAGCGATCACCGGGCCGGCGCGGGCGGACCACAAGCGGAAGCACCAGTTCATCTGCGTCGACCCAGGCCTGAAGCGGATCGTCATTCTCCGCTGCCCGGTCGTGCATAAAATCCGGTTCTTCAACGGATAGTGCTTCCAGCTTCCAGTTTCCTTCAAGGTTAATCGACCCGGGGACAGGGAGCGGATATTCGCTATCTGAAGGGAGCTGGGGCCAGGTATCGCAGGCATCCAGGAATGAGCTGACGGCAGTCTCCGGCAGCAGTGCATCCCATTCGGCCACCCAGAGACGGTTTCCTGAGGTGCGCAGCCTCAGGCCGGCGACCAGGTCTCGCTGACCGCTGCGGGATGGGGACTGTAGAAAGGCCAGCGCCCGCTCAATGGTTTCAAAGCCAATATCGCGCAGCCCCGGCCGCAGCACGCCGATGGCACGCCGCAGGATCCGGCGCTGGACCGCAACAGGCTGCTGGAGGAGCAGTTCTCTGTCCAGCGTCAGGTAATTTGAGGTTTCCGAGATCAGGCAGGACTGCCACACACCATCGACCATCATTTCAAGTGCGGCATTGTCTGCGCGCAGCACATCCGCTGTCCGCCAGATCACCTGCCTGACGTTCGGGTTGTATTGTTTCAGGTAGGGAATGAGCTCGTGCCGCAGGCGGTTGCGGTAGATGCGGGTATCCAGGTTGCTGGAATCCTGTGAGGGATGCAGGTCGTGCTCGCGGTGATAAGCGTCGATTTCTTCTCGCCAGATGTCCAGAAGCGGGCGTACGAGGGGAATCGTCTCGCTCCAGGGGTTCGGCAGGGAGCGGTAGCTCATACCCTGGAGCCCATCCAGGCCTGCACCTCGCAGGAAGTGCATCAGCACCGTTTCAACCTGATCATCGGCTGTATGGGCAACAGCAACGGCCTGCGCCTGAACTTTTTCGGCCTCCCGGAATAAAAAGCGGTAGCGGATGATGCGAGCTGCTTCCTCAATCGACAGATTTTTGTCTGCAGCATAGGCCCCGGCATCCTCTGAACTGCTGACAAACGGAATGTTCAGCCGTTGTGTGAAAGCTTCCACGCTGCGTGCTTCTTCATCCGCTTCGACGCGCAAACGGTGGTTCAGATGGGCGGCCACCACGGGAAGCCCAAGCCGCTGTAAAACATGCAGCAGAAAGAGGCTGTCTGGGCCTCCGGACACACCTATCAAAACTGTTGAGTTGAAATCAACCTGACAGTGACGGTTAAGATTGTTAGCGACATGTTCCAGCATAGCAATGAAGATTATAATTGAAGAGATTCTAGATCCTGTGTTTACAGGTCTTCCCAGTCTGGTTTCGAATAAAATGATTCGCAGCCCGACATCACACCTGACCGTCATCATTCCAGGCTTGTAAGGAACAACAGAGGGGCCCAACCCCTGGGGTTCGCGTCCTTACTCGGGGCCTGAAAACATACCTGGAGGTACTATTGGCAGAAAGAATCCTTATCATCGATGACGACCTGGATACCTTAAAGCTGGTCAGCATGATGCTGGAGCGAAACGGGTATGAAACCGTAACCGCTGACACCGGCCCCCAGGGACTGCAGATGGCCCGGACCGAGAAACCGGACCTGATCATATTGGATGTAATGATGCCCCAGATGGATGGTCTCGAGGTCTCCCGTCTGCTGCGAAGAGATGAGATTACTCGCGACATCCCGATTATTATGTTCACGGCGAAGAGCCAGGTGGATGACAAGATCCTCGGGTTTGAAGCGGGAGCAGACGACTACCTCACCAAACCAACCCAACCGCGCGAACTTGTCGCCCACATCAAAGCAGTGCTGGCGCGCAGCCGGAAAGCAACGCGAGAACAAGAGCCGCCAGCCGGCCCCCGCGGCAGCCTGATCGGCGTGATCGGTGCGCGCGGCGGTCTGGGTATCTCCACGCTGGCACTCAACCTGGGGATCGCCCTTAAAGAGCAGGAAGAAAAGGATGTGATTGTCGCCGAGTTTCGACCGGGTCAGGGGACGATCGGGATGGAACTGGGTTACCCGCGCTCTGATGGGCTGGCCCAGCTGATGAAAATGAAACCGGAAGAAATCAACGCGCGGAGTGTGGAGAACGCACTGATCACCCACCCCTCTGGTGTACGTTTTCTCCTGGCTTCTATCCGGCCGCGCGAGGCGCAGTATGCCATGCAGGCGGCCAATTTTGAAGCGATCGCGCGTCACCTGCCCTTCCTGGCCCAGTACGTCCTGGTCGATCTGGGTCCATCCATCCCCCCGCTGACGGAGAAAGTCGCGCCGCTTTGCGACCGGATCCTGGTTGTCGTAGAACCTGTCCCGCAGACCCTTGAACTTTCGAAAATCCTGATCGACGATCTGCTTGGGCTAGGGGTTGGAGATGGGCGAATAACGGTTGTGTCCATTAACCGGGTAAGATCTGGAATTCAGCTCTCCTGGAGTCAGGTGCAGGAACAGCTCGGACGCAGCCTGGCCGTGATCTTCACCCCTGCGCCGGAACTGGCCTATCAGGCTGCAACGAACCATGTACCGATGATCACCCAGCAGCCTGGAAGTCTGACCGCACAGCAGTTTTCAAAACTGGCTGAGCAAATTGTCCTGTAACAAATCTAACCCTGAAGCTTTTTCGGATCATCTCAGGCGGCCTGAGATGATGATTTGAAAATCCTTCGGGCAGTCCCGGGCATTCCACAGCATTCAGGGCGCCAGCCGGGAAGTTCGGTCTTTTCAAGATTTGAAGAAATGGCCGGGCAGGTGCGAGATAAATCATGACCGACTTATCTGCTGCAACCCTTCACAAAATACGCTGCGCCGCTGAAATCATTCACGAATTTCATCAGGGAGTTGTACTCACCGGTGCGGGAATATCCACCCCCTCAGGGATCCCAGATTTCCGCTCGCCCAACAGTGGTCTCTGGGAGCGCTACGATCCTTTTGAGGTTGCATCACTGACGTCTTTTCGCTACCAGCCGGAAAAATTTTACGAATGGATCCGCCCTCTGGCACAGGAGATCTTCGCTGCCCAACCCAATCCGGCACATTATGCGGTGGTTGACCTTGAGCGGCACGGTTATGTTCAGACTGTTATCACCCAGAACATTGATAATCTGCACCAGCGGGCGGGATCCCGGCTGGTGCTGGAAGTGCATGGATCGTTAGAAACCTTTACCTGTGTGAGCTGTTACGAGAAGGTCGCTGGCAAACAACTGCACGAACGATATCTGGTTTCGGGAGAAGTCCCGCGCTGTGCGGGCTGCGGCAGTGTACTAAAGCCGGATATCGTTCTTTTTGGGGAGCAGCTGCCTGTTCGCACCTGGCTGGCCGCACAGGAGGCCAGCCGGCGCTGCGACCTCATGATCGTGGCAGGCTCCTCGCTGGAAGTGCTGCCGGTTGCCGGTCTGCCGATGCGTGCCCTGGAAAACGGCGCGCATTTGATCCTGATCAACAAGAGCGAAACCTATCTGGATGTGCGCGCCGATATTGTATTTCGGGAGGATGTGAGCCAGATTCTTCCCCGAATTGTAGAAGAGGTCGTCGTTGATTGAAGTAAAACAACCTGCCCTGCTGGAGCGTTACCAGCGGCTAATCGAAATTTCGCGAAATCTGGCCTCCACGCTGAACCTGGAGAACCTGTTAAATCAGATTGTTCATGCTGCTGCGGATCTGTGCAACGCGCAGGCCGCCTCGATTCTGCTTTACGACAGCAAGAAGCGCGAGCTCTATTTCAGCGCAACTTCAAACCTGGCTGAGCCCCTGATGCGCGGCCTGACTGTACCCGTTGAAAGCAGCCTGGCGGGCTGGATTGTGACCCACCGGGAGCCAATCATCATCGCCGACGCGCAAAGCGATCCACGCCATTTCAGCGGAGTGGCGCGCAGCACCAATATCACCACCACGTCTTTACTCGGGGTGCCGCTGATTAACAAAGAGGAGGTCGTCGGGGCGTTGGAGGCGATCAACAAGCTGGAGGGTGGGTTCAGTCAGGAAGACCTGGAAGTGCTGACCGCCCTGGGATCAATGGCGGCCGTGGCCATTGAAAACGCACGCCTGTTTCAGCAGTCCGATTTGATCAGCGTGCTGGTGCACGAGCTGCGCACGCCTCTGACCTCGATCAACATGGCGACCCGGCTGCTGCTGCGGCCTGAGACTTCGACCGAGATGCGGGAAAATATGATCCGGACGATTCTGGACGAAACAAACCGCCTGTCGGAGATGACGACGGCGTTTCTGGACCTGGCCCGGATTGAATCGGGTCGCATGCAGTTTCAGGTTCAACATTTTGACGTGCTGCCTGTACTTGAGGGCTGCGTGCGGATGATGCAGGCCCGGGCCCTGGAGCGAGGAATCCAGATCGATCTGGAGGCCCGCGAATGCCAGTACCAGATTAAGGCCGATCCGGACAAGATCAAGCAAGTATTTCTCAATCTGTTACATAATGCGGTTAAATACAACCGTCCGGAGGGTAAAATCACCATCAAGGTAGATGCGGAAGACGAACTGCGTGTGAGCTTTGCTGACACCGGCCCGGGCATTCCGGAAGAGAGCCTGCCGCATCTGTTTGAAAAGTTTTACCGCGTTCCCGGGACAGAAAAGGCAGCCCAGGGGACTGGCCTGGGTCTGTCGATCTGCCAGCGCATCATCGAAGCGCACGGAGGACGGATTGAAGCCCAGAGTGAGGTGGGGGCAGGCAGCACGTTTACGGTGTTTTTGCCGCTGGAAAAATCTTGCTAAGATACAGAGGCCGGGGAATAACCCCGGCCCCTGTTATGTGTCTGCAGGTTCAAGAAGAACTTTCAGTACCCCCGGCCTGGCTGCATAATCGAGCGCCTCAATGGCCTGGGATAGCGGATAGCGCCGGGCAATCAGGGGGAGGGGATCGACCTGGCGGTTTTCGAGCAGGCGCAGGGCCGGTGGAAATGGACCGCAGCGCGAGCCCACCAGGGTGATTTCATCCACAACAAAGGAAGAAAAATTAAAGCGCACATCCCCTTTGTATGTGCTTTTCAGTACAACGGTGCCCCGCGGCCGGATCGCCCTGCGGGCCATGTTGAGCCCGGCTTCAGAACCGGTGGCCTCCACCACGACATCCATCTGCCGTTCCTCGATCTCATTTTCGGGCAGCGTCTTAATCGCCCATTCTCCGAGAATCTGGCGTTGAAATTCATGCCGGACGACCACCTGCAGGTCGCACCCGGTAAGCGCCAGTACCTGGGCGATCAGCAGCCCCAGCCGGCCGGCGCCAATAAGCAGTACACGGTCGGTCGGGTTAATTTTTATTTGCTCGGTGATCTCCAGAGCGGCCGCCAGCGGTTCGGTAAAGACAGCGGCCTCGCCTGAAACGCTGTCAGGAACCCGGTGCAGGTTTTCCAGGGGCAGCGTGGTGAAACCGGCAAAAACGCCACTGCGGTTCGAGATTCCCAGGGTGGTGCGGTTTTCACAGTGGGTTGGCCGGCCTGCGCGGCAGGTCTTGCAGACCCCGCAAACAGCATTGATCTCGCCGACCACGCGTTTGCCAAGCAGAGGGTGCTGACTGCCTTCGGGAGTATTAACTTTGATCACTTCGCCAACGAATTCATGCCCCATCACCCCGGTAAATGGGTAATATCCCTTCACCATTTCCAGATCTGTGGAGCAAATGCCGGCCAGACGGACTTTCAGCAGAGCTTCACCGGGCGGTGGCACCGGAACGGGAAGATCTTCGCAAAATGTAACGTGCTGATTTTCAAGCCAGAGGGCCTGCATGGCGTTCTCCTTTTTGCTTTGTTCTGGTTTTCGATGATCGCGGCTGTTTGAAGGATAAAAAAACAGACGACTACCTTGCACCCCGGCGGCCAAACTGGCGCTCGAGTAAATCGACAGAAAGATGGATCATCGTCGGGCGTCCGTGAGGACAGGTGCGCGGCGAAGCACAGCTCTCCAGGTTGCTGAGCAGCGCGCGCTGTTCCTCCGGGGATAAAACCTGGCCTGCTTTGATGGCAGCTCGTTTACAGACCCGGGCGATGATGCGGGCTTCCACCTCAGACTGCAGCGGTGTTTCGTCCTCTTCGAAATCCTCCACCAGTGTGCGCAGGGCAGCCGCGGGATCACTGCCAGACAGCAGATCGGGAACAGCGCGCACCAGGAAGGTCGAGGATCCAAACGGTTCGACATGGAAACCTAATCGCTGGAGAATGGGCAGCTGCTCAGAAAGCAGGCGTGCCGAGGCTGGCGGCAGGTCGACAGTCACGGGCTGCAGAAGCGTCTGGGCCGGGATTTGTTCCTGGCGCTGGGCCATGAACTGCTCAAAAAGTACCCGCTCGTGGGCTGCATGCTGGTCAATCAAATAGAGCCCATCCGGGCCTTCGGCTACCAGATAAGCGGCTGCAATCTGACCTACCAGGCGCAGCAGGGGAACGTGCCCTGTGGGCAGGTTGGGCTGCGCAGGTGAACCAGGGGCAGATTCTTCAACGGCATCATCCGGGTAATCAACCTGCCAGGTAGAAGTCTCCTGCTCTTCTCCGGCTATATTCCAGGACGGATCGAATTCTTTCTGGGGCTGTGCCCATTCATCCCCGGGCGCCCAGCGCAACTGAGCATCCAGGCCGGGAACCGGGGTGTATGCCAGCAAGGCCCGGCGGACAGCACGCTGAACGCCGGTGAAAATCTGATCCGGGTTACGGAAGCGCACTTCAGCCTTGGCCGGATGCACATTGACGTCGACCGCCTCGGGGGGGATGTTGATGAACAGCACCGCCAGCGGATAGCGTCCGACCATCAGCAGGGTGTGATAAGCCTTGAGCAGCGCTGCGCTGAGGGCGCTGTCCTGAACGGGCCGTCCATTAACGAAAAAGATGATTTCCTGGCGGTTGGAGCGGGTTATGGAGGTGGGACTGATAAAACCTTCAATCTGTAAGCTGTCATCCTCGGCCAGGACTTCCAGCATCTGCCGTGCGATCTCAACCCCATAAAGGGAAGCCAGGATTTCACGGCGGTTACCGTTTCCGCTGGTCTGCAGTGACGGTCGCCCCTCCTGGCGCAGGTGAAAACGAACATGCGGATAGGCAAGCGCGTAGCGTGTAACCAGATTGTCGATCTGGCGGCGTTCGGTAACGTCGGCCTTCAAGAACTTCAAACGGGCAGGGACATTGAAAAACAGGTCTTCAACCCGAATGACCGTTCCCACAGGAGCGCCTACCGGCTGCACGGATCCGGCTATTCCGCCATCAACCTTAAGGCGTGCGCCGGTCTCATCTCCCGGCCGGCGTGAGGTGGCTGTCAGACGGGATACGGAACCAATGGAAGCAAGGGCTTCACCGCGAAAGCCCAGCGTACGGATCCGGAACAGGTCGGCAGCATCCTTGAGTTTGCTGGTGGCATGGCGCTCGAGAGCCAGGGTCATTTCCTCAGCAGCAATACCCGACCCGTTATCGGCAACTTCGATCAGGCGTTTTCCGGCACCTTCAATGGTTATGGTTATTTGCGTAGCCCCGGCATCCAGGGAATTTTCGATCAGCTCTTTGACAACCGAAGCAGGGCGCTCAACGACTTCACCGGCTGCGATCTGAGATGCAACCTCAGGGGGTAATATCTGGATAGGCATGTTCTTATTATATGTGATTTCACCTGAAGATCAGGGCTTCGCTGGTTTTTTCCATATTTCCGCTAACGCATTTATAATGCAGGTGTGCTGCGGATCTGGGGCTGACCTGTCTCCCGTTCCCAAAAGCCTTCCGGGACAGGAATCAACAGCCGCGGCCCGTATAAGCAGGAGTGCGTGTCATGGATGATGTTCAAAAGGCTTTGATAATCGTTGGAATTACCCTGGCAGCGGTTTTTCTCATCAATGCGCTCATTTATTATTCCATTGTGCACCGCAGGCGGAAAAACTCTAAAGGCTGGTTCAGCGAAATCGGTTTGATGCGTAAAGTGGTGAAGCGGGCGCGCGATCCCTGGTTTGTCGAAGACGAGATGCTGCGTGAGCTCTCGAAAAGCGTTGCGGGGTTGAAAGGGAAAGACATCATCGATGACACCTCCCGGGGGGTGGAAGAAAGCCCCAGCCCCGATTGATGAGCGCCGTTTATCGCTGCTACCTGGCAGTGAAAATTACAGATGACAAAAAGCTATGACGGATAAACGCATTTCTTTCGAAGACGCTGCTGCCCTCGTCAGGCCAGGGATGACGCTGGCCCTGGGGGGCATGACCCTGTACCGCCGGCCGGTCGCCTTTGTGCGCGCCCTGATACGCCGCTTCAGAGAAACAGGTGAACCTGGCGATCTCACACTCCTTGCCTTTACAGCCGGGATTGAGAGCGACCTGCTGGTTGGGGCCGGAATGGTATCGCGCGTGCGTACGTGTTATTTTGGCCTCGAAATCTTTGGCCTGGCTCCTATGTTCACGTATTTTGCGAACCGGGGTGAGTTGGAGATCATCGAGGAAACCGAAGCCAGCCTGGCCCTGGGGCTGCGTGCACAGATGGCTGGAATAGGCTTTATGCCGGGGCGGGCCTGGCAGGGTACGGACCTACCGCGGCTGCGCCCCGATGTGCGCACTGTAGCGGATCCATACAGCGGAGAAGTGCTGACAGCTTTTCCAGCCATCCGGCCGGATGTCGCGGTGATCCACGCACTGCGTGCGGACCCCGACGGGAATGCCATCATCGGGACGAACAAAGGGATTGATGAAGAGTTGACCCTGACAACCGATCAGGTGATTGTAACGGCCGAAGAAATTGTCCCGGAACTCACCAGAGCGGATCTGGTTGCACCACTGGTGCACGCCGTCGTGCACGCACCGGGCGGCGCATCTCCGACCTCCTGCCATCCACTTTATGCTCTGGACGGTAAAGCGTTGATGACCTACACCGAGCAGGTGAGCGACCCGTCTTCATTCGAGACCTTTGTCCAGAACTGGCTTTCGACCTGACAGACCCCCCCCGTATACGGATCGTTTATCTGCCTCTAATCCAAATAATACAATTTAAAGCTACAATCTTTTAGTAAAAGATTGTATTTTTTGATTTAAATGACAGAAAACGTTTAGAGCTGTCTTCTTCTGTGGGGTATCAGGCGCAGAAGTACAGGAGTGGCACATGAAATCTCGAATACTGGTAACGATTACAGGAGTTCTGGTACTTGCAGTCCTGCTGGCTGGCGCCTGCTCCGCAGGGTTTATTGTCGGTCGGGCAATGGATATTTCCGGAGAAGCGGGTATTGCCCAGGGGCCGGTGATCCCGAATTTGCGCGATGGCCTGTTAGGATCAGGTTCGAACACGGCAGAGGCTGCCGGAACCCCGGATGAGCTGGAAGCACTGTTTGCCCCCTTCTGGCAGGCCTGGGATCTGGTTCACAAGCAGTATGTCGACCAGCCCGTCGATGATGTCGAACTGATGCGCGGGGCGATTCAGGGGATGCTCAATGCACTCGGCGACCAGCATACCTCCTACCTTAACCCGGAAAACTATGAACAGGCTAACGCGCATCTGGAAGGTGAAGAGTACCAGGGGATTGGCGCCTGGGTGGATATCACCGGGGATTATCTGACGATTATCAGCCCAATGCCCAATTCGCCTGCCGAAGAGGCAGGGCTCATGCCTGGGGATCAGGTGATTGCAGTTGATGGTGAGGACGTCACCGGTATCGATGGTGAACAGGTTCGCCAGCGCATCATTGGTCCGGAAGGAACGACCGTTGTTCTGACCATCCAGCGTGAGGGAGAGGATGAGCCGTTCGACGTCGAGGTGAGACGCGCCAAAATTGTGGTTCCTTCTGTAGACGGCGAGATGCTGGAGAACCAGATCGCATATGTCCGGCTCTTCACTTTCGGGGCAGATACTGCGAATGAACTGCACAGAACCCTGCGAGAGCTTCTGGCCGAAAACCCACAGGGGTTGATCCTGGATTTGCGCAACAACGGCGGCGGTTATCTTGATACGGCGATTGACGTTGCCTCCGAGTTTATCGGTGACGGCGTCATCATGTATGAGGTTCATGCAGACGGCTCTGAGACTATCTTCGATGCTCGCAGGGGTGGGCTGGCAACCAAAATACCGCTTGTGGTCCTGATCAATGAAGGCAGCGCCTCTGCGTCGGAGATTGTAGCCGGAGCCATTCAGGATCACGACCGCGGAAAGCTGGTTGGAATGACCTCGTTTGGAAAAGGATCGGTGCAAAATTATACACCGCTGGTGAACAATCAGGGCGCCGTGCGCATTACGATCGCGCGCTGGCTGACGCCTGACAAACGCCAGATCCACGAGGTCGGACTGGAGCCGGATGTAACTGTTGAAATCACCGAGGAAGATTTCGCTGAGGGGAAAGATCCCCAGCTGGATGCAGCCATAGATCTTCTGTTGCAGGAACAGCAGTGAATCTTCTCCAGCCGTTGATGTAAGTCGTTACGGTTATCGTTAAGTTTCGTTTCGAAGTAAGGAGAAAGAAATGCCGTTTCTGTTCTACGATCCTCGTTACCTGTGTTTTATGGCACCGGCATTTATTCTCATGCTGGTGGTTCAGTTCTACGTGCGATCCGCGTACTCGAAATGGAGCCAGGTACCTGCGCGCAGCCGGATCTCAGGCCTGGAGGCTGCACAACGCCTGATTCAGCGCAGTGGATTGTATGATGTGCGTATCGAGGGGACCCCGGGTCAACTGACAGACCACTACGATCCGCGCGGTAAAGTGCTGCGGCTCTCGCGTGAGGTTGCTCAGGGGAGCTCGGTTGCTGCGCTGGCGATCGCAGCCCATGAATTAGGCCACGCCATGCAGGATAAGGAAGATTACTTCCCCCTGCGATTTCGGGCCGCGCTGGTCCCGGCGGTGAATATCGGTTCTTACCTGGGCTGGATCCTGCTGATCATCGGCATCCTCCTGAGGTTTACGGAGCTTGCCTGGTTGGGCGTGATCGTGTTCTCAGGAGGCGCTCTGTTTGCGCTGGCTACCCTCCCCGTGGAGTTAAATGCCTCACGGCGTGCTCGCCAGCTGCTGACCGATACCGGCATCATCGTTGGTGAGGACGAGCAGAGGGGAGTGAACCACGTGCTGAACGCAGCCGCGCTGACCTATGTGGCGGCCCTGATCACCGCCGTCCTTCAACTGCTGTATTATGTGATGCTGGTGCTGGGGATGGGCGGCCGGTCGCGTGATTAAACTCGGCAGCGGAGGTAGCGTGAATGTCATGGAAGAAGGTGCTGTATGCACTGTTGATCGTCGTCGTTGCCGGAGCCTCTGCCCTGGCAGGCGCGGCGGCGGGTGGCGCTGTCGTTTACCAGTATTTAAATAGCAAGTCAGGCTCTACAGCCATCCGGGTGGAAGCGGAACCCGCCATGGATGAAGTCACTACCATTCAGGTTTCGAACACGGATATCGAGACGACGATTACTGCCACCTTAAAAGAGGTCGGACCGGCGGTAATCACCGTGGTCGCCATCCTGCCTGGACAGCAGACCATATTTGGCCGCACTGCCGATCAGCGGGTAAGCGGAAGCGGTGTGATCATCTCGCCTGAGGGCTACGCCCTGACCAACCATCATGTGGTGGAGGGCGCCCGCAGCGTTATGGTCATCCTTGCCGATGGCAGCGAAAGGCAGGCTTCCATTCGGGGGACCGATCCATATGCAGACCTGGCTGTGCTGGAGATCGAAGGAGAAGTCCCCGCCTATGCCCGCTTCGGGAATTCTGATCTCCTGGAGCCTGGAGAAACGGTCATCGCGATTGGATCGCCGCTGGGTGAGTTTATGAACACGGTCACAGTTGGAGTGGTCAGTGCTACCGGGCGATCGATCCAGCAGAGCGCCGGCTACCAGATCGAGAACCTGATTCAGACGGATGCTGCGATCAACAGTGGAAACTCAGGCGGTCCCCTGGTGAATCTGGCTGGGGAGATCGTGGGGATCAACACGCTGGTTGTGCGCGGCAGCAACAGCGGCTCAGCTCCGGCCGAGGGCCTGGGTTTTGCTGTCGCATCGAATACCGTGCGCAGGGTGGCCGAACAGATTATTGAAAAAGGGTTCTTTTCGCGGCCTTACCTGGGAATCAGCTGGTCGTTGATCTATCCAAATCTGGCGCGAATTTACGATCTTCCAGTGGAATGGGGGGTATATGTGAATGAGGTATACCGGGGCACACCCGCCGCTGCAGCCGGGCTGCGATCGGGCGACATCATCACCCGGGTCGGCGATGTGCCCATTGACGCCGATCATACGTTTCTGAACGCCCTTTTCAACTTTGAGCCGGGCGATACAATTACCCTGGAATTCGTGCGCGGGAATGAAACGCTGCAGACACAGGTGACCCTGGGGGAGGCCGCCTCGAGGTAAGCAGGAACCATATAATTAGTGGATGATGCTCTCCAGCCCGAAGAAAGGGCTGGAGAGTTTCTCTTTTTCCAGAAGGTTTGTGGTCGATTCGGGAGGGCATCTGCCCGTAATGCCATCTTGTCAGTTTTCGAAATTGGGCGCATAATTTGCTCAGCATGGGGGAAAATCAATCTATTCTAAGGCTTAGATGAAACAGGAAGAGACAAATCAATGACACTGATACAGGATGAAGACGGTGTCCCCATCATGCACCGGACGGTGCAGGATCTCCCCGTCCGGTCCTGGCTGACCTGGTTGATCGGCCGGCCTTTGCCAACCGCAGATGCAGAAAACCAGACCATCGGCAAAGCCATCGGCCTGGCTGTCTTCGCATCCGACGCGCTTTCCTCGACGGCGTATGCCACTCAAGAGATCCTCTTTATTCTTGCGGCTGCTGGAACGGCAGCCTTTGGTTATGCTTTCCCGATTTCGATTGCCATTGTGGTTCTCATGGCAATCGTAACCCTGTCTTATGAACAGACCATTCACGCCTATCCGACCGGCGGCGGCGCCTACATCGTCTCCAGAGAAAACCTGGGAGTACTTCCTGCACAGATTGCCGGCGCAGCGTTGCTGACCGATTACATCCTTACCGTAGCGGTATCCGTTTCATCGGGTGTGGCACAGCTTACTTCAGCTGTGCCGGATCTCCTGGAGTACCGGGTGCCGCTTGCGGTTGTTTTTGTCCACATTGTCATGCTGGTCAACCTGCGCGGTGTCAGGGAATCGGGCTCTTTTCTGGCTGTTCCCTCATACTTCTTCATTGCGATGATGTTCCTCATGCTTGGCGTGGGGCTGTTTCGCTATGCAGCTGGCATACTGGGGCCGGTCGTCGATCCTCCGCCGCTGGAAACGACGGCAGGGGCAGCGGTGGGGATCAGTGCATTTCTGCTGCTGCATGCCTTTTCCAGCGGGACAGCGGCGATGACTGGTATCGAGGCAATTTCCAATGGAGTTACTGCATTTAAAGAGCCGCGCAGTCGTAATGCCGGTGTGACATTGATCTGGATGGCGATGATCCTGGGGACTTTGTTTCTCGGGATTACATTTCTGGTCAACCCAATTGGGGCAATTCCATCTGAAACCGAAACGGTTATCTCTCAACTGGCCCGCACCGTGTTCGGAGGGCGCGGGATCCTGTATTTGCTGACCATGGCAGCCACGATGATTATCCTGATCCTGGCTGCCAATACCGCCTTCGCAGGGTTCCCCCGCCTGAGCGCGTTGATGGCCGGCGATGGGTTTTTACCTCGCCAGCTTGCCTTTCGCGGCAGCCGTCTGGTTTACTCGCGCGGCATCATCGCCCTTTCTCTGTTTGCCTCGCTGTTGATCATCATCTTCAACGCCAGTGTTACTTCTCTGATTCCCCTGTACGCGATCGGTGTGTTTTTGTCTTTCTCCCTTTCGCAGACGGGAATGGCGATACACTGGTGGAGAATGGGGCATGCCGAGGACGAGCCTTCCACCCGGTTGGCCGGAAACAGGCACCAGGGGAATGTTATCTGGCAGGTCAAAATGATCATTAATGGGATCGGCGCGCTGGCGACTGCGATCGTGATGATGGTTTTTGCTGTCACCAAGTTTGCAGGCGGCGCCTGGGTGGTCCTCATTGTGATTCCTTTGTTGGTGCTGATGTTCTCCGGCATTCACAGGCATTACCAGAGGCTGGCCGCCTCGCTGTCGCTCGAGAATTTCGGCCCACCCGGCCGCACCGTCCGGCACCGGGTCATCATGCCGCTCAGCGGCGTTCACCGCGGTTCTTTGCTCGCTCTGCGCTATGCTCGCACACTGTCCGACGATATCACCGCAGTGCATGTTTCTATCGACCCCGAGGAAGCGGAGAAAATACAACGCAAATGGGAGACCTGGGGTGAAGGTGTGCGCCTGGTGATCCTGGATTCACCCTACCGGCTGTTGATCGAGCCGCTGTTAAATTACATCGAGGAAATCAGCAAGCTGCGCCAGCCGAATGAAGTGATTACCATTGTGGTGCCCCAGTTTGTGCCCCGTAAGTGGTATCACAATCTGCTGCATACCCAGACGGCCGTCGTTCTGCGACTGGCGCTGCTCTTCAAGCGCGGGATCGTGGTAACCGACGTGCCCTATCATGTCGATTAGCGGAGGTGCTTCTATGAACATCATTGTTGTCGGATGTGGTCGAGTGGGCGCCGAGCTGGCCATGCGGCTGACCAGGCAGGGGCACCGGGTGGCTGTGATCGATTACCAGCCGGAGGCGTTCAATAAGCTGCCGGCTGATTTTACCGGGCGAATCATAGAAGGAGATGCGCTCAACCGCGATGTGCTGCAACGTGCGGGGATCGAGAAGGCGGATGGAATAGCCGTCGTTACAAGCTCCGATTCGACCAATGTCGTTGTGGCTCACCTGGCACGTAAAAAGTTTGGGATCAACAATATTGTTGTGCTCAATTACGAACCCCAGAACCGGCCGCTTTACGAAGCTTTCGACCTGCAGGTGGTCAGCTCAGCACTGTGGGGTGCGCGGCGCATTGAAGAACTGTTGTATCACAAAGACATACGGCCGCTGTACTCTGCAGGGAACGGCGAGGTAGAGATATTTGAATTTACCGTCCCTCCTTCATGGAATGGTCGCACCATTGCAGACCTTCTGCCGGAGCAGGGATGTCTGCTGACGGCCCTGACGCGCTCCGGAAAAGCGCTTATACCGGATCCCGGTATGACGTTGATGAGCGGGGATGTGCTCATGGTGAGCGCCACCATCGACGGCATCAGCGTTCTGCGGCAGAAGATGAAGGAACGGCAGGAGGTGTGACATGTATGTCTTGATCCCCGGAGGAGGACGTACCGGTACGCAGCTTGCGCTCCTGCTGCTGGAGCAAAACCATGATGTGTGTGTGATTGAACACCGCCCGGAGGTATTATCACGTCTGCACCGGGAAGTCCCTACGGAAACAATCTACCAGGGCAACGCTGTTGAGCCCGAAGTGCTCGAGCAGGCAGGAATCCGCCGGGCGGATGTTCTGGCTGCCTGTACGTCCAACGATGAAGATAATCTGGTGCTCTGCTACCTGGCGCGCCAGCGCTACCAGGTCCCACGCACGATTGCACGGATCAACAACCCTCGCAATGCCTGGTTGTTCGATCAGGACTTCAACGTCGATGTTGCCCTCAACCACTCTGCTGTGATGGCGAGGTTAATTGAAGAGGAAATGTCGCTTGGGGATATGATCACGCTCCTCAAGGTCCGCAGAGGAGAATACTCTCTGGTTGAGGAGAAAATCGCTCCCGGTGCGCGTGCGGTCGGGATGGCGATCAAAGACATGAACCTTCCGGAAAGCTGCTCAATTGCAGCCATTATTCGAGATGGAAAGGTGGTCATCCCACGCGGGATGACCACCTTCGAAGCAGGCGATGAGGTATTTGCCCTGACGGATCGAACCGGGGCAGTAAAACTGGCCGACCTGCTGTCCGCCCCGCCCCCGGCCCGCTGACTGGCTTCAAATCATAAAAAAGGAAAACAGAGCGTCCGCCTGCGGCGCTCTGTTTTCCTGTGCCCCTATCAGCCACCCGCCAGACGTATGAACCTGCGCACAGCTCGTCTGACGCTGGAATACCACAGATCGGCGGCCCAGTGGACAGCGTCTGCGATCATCAAGCCGCTGAGCGCCCATCCTGTCCAGCCGGGTGGAGAATGCCAGGGGAAGGGAATCCCCAGCAGCGTGAGGATCAGCCATATAACGGCGCTCATATAGGCAACCCGTATCAGGGTTCCGATGACCGGCGCATGGCTCAGCCAGTGGCGGTGGGGGATGGTTTTGGCATACGGCAGCCAGAGCAGGCGCCAGGCCAGCCAGGGGAGCAGCCCGGCATGCCGGCGAACGACGGCATGCGAGTTCACCGGCACATCAACGTCCAGGTCCGGTGTAATCAGGAGACCCGCCAGGCAGCCGCTGGTCATGGCAATCACGGTAGGGGTAGGTAAATCGACAAGGCTGCCTGCAGTAAGGATTCCCCCTGCAGCCAGTACGGTCAGGCACGCGTGCACGCGTCCAGATGGCATTTATGCAGTCCCGTTTCCAGTAATAAGTATCGATAAGTATTCATTTTTACCGTTGAAAAGCGGCCAATATTATACTCCAGCAGCGGAAAGCGTCTATAATATGTACATACATGAGAATCAGATGAAAAATTTCCCTCCTTATTTACGGGGAATTTCGCGATAATTTACCCCGAAAATGAAACAAAAATGGGGATAATTACGTCTATAAATCAAAGATACGAAATGACATTCAGGAATCAATATGATATGAATCAAGGTTCTCACAAGGAGTAAAGGAGATGAACGTCAAGAAATTTTTCCTGGTTCTCATGGCGGTGGTCGTAATGGCCAGTATCGCCGCTGCACCGGTGGCAGCTCAGACCACCTGCACCAGGTACCACACCGTTCAGCGCGGAGAATATCTGGTGAAAATTGCTCGTCAGTATGATGTGAGCTGGCGTTATCTTGCAGACATTAATGATCTGGCGAACCCCAGCAGGATCTACCCCGGGCAGAAACTCTGCGTGGCAACCACGGGCAGCGGCACCGGCGGTGGTGATGACTCGGGTGCTCCGTACACCGGTATCCCCACCTTCTCGATCTCCAGTGTCGTAGCCGGCAAGACGGTCACCATCCAGACGAATAACTTCCCGGCCAACGACAGCTTCGATGTGCTCATGGGTCAGATGGGGACGCGCGGCGTCAACGGGATCAAAGTGACATCTATCAATTCGGGTAAGGGTGGTTCCTTCACGGCCACCTTCGATATCCCTGCAACCCTCGCTGATCACCGCCGCATCGCCATCCGCCTGCAGAGCAACACCGGCTCCGGTTACTACGCTTACAACTGGTTCTATAACACCACGGCGGATTCCGGTACAGGTGGTGGCGACGACAGCGGCAGCCCCTCCACCGGCTACAAAGGCTACCCGACCTTCTCGATCGCATCCGTGGTGCGTGACCAGTCTGTGACGGTCAGCGTCCGCAACCTGCCCCCCAATGACACCTTCAGGGTTCTAATGGGCCCCATGGGGACGCGTGGAGTCAACGGTTACCAGGTAACCACGTTCAACACCGGAAACGGCGGGAACCAGTCCTTCACCTTTGATATCCCCAGCCAGCTGGATGGATCTTACCAGATCGCCATCCGCATCGAGGCCACTACCGGCTCTGGCTACTTCGCATACAACTGGTTCTACAACAACACGACTAACTAAGGCCAGAGCACGAACAGATTAACGGCAACACCTCCCGAACGTTCAGTTCGGGAGGTGTTGTTTCTGAAACCCCGGCCTATGTATGGGAGCAGAGGCCGGATTGGTTATTCGACTTTGATGGTCACCGGATTTTCGGGGAAACGCACGACACAGTTATCGATCTCGCCGGTCTTTTGCAGCAGCAGAACCACTACATTGAGCGGCCGGTCTAATGCCAGAGGGGCGCCATGCCAGACGCCGGGAGCGAGAAGCACTCCCTGGCCCTGTCTGACGCGAAAGACGCGAAAGCTTTCCAGGGGCGGCATCCGCCCGTGTTCTTCTGGAAATTCGGGAGGACCGACGTAAACCAGACAATCGGCGCCGCTGGGGACCAGCAGTTCGGGGCTGCGCATATGGCGCTCGGCCCAATTAAACTGCAGTGCCGACGGCTGTAAATCGAGATAGCCGATGGCGAACGGACGGTCGTCTCCTTTCAGGAGCGCCACATCGCTCCACCACTGCCAGCCGGGACCTTCAGCATCCACCCCCCGTTCCGGACGGGTGATCACTTCACCAAAGGGAGCAAACGCTGCGGGGGTGAGATCCAACACGGGTAATTCCATTCTGCTCTCCTTGTACACCTGGGCTGGTTTTGATCCAGATGCGCATGCCTTTCACGGTATACAAGCCGTAGATTCGACAAATCCTTCTGACAGAGATGCATTATGCGAGCAGGGTTTGCTGTGACTGGCAACCCCGCAGCTCTTTATAAAACTGCGAAAACGATCGGATACGAATGGTGAGATCCCCTGGATTCCACCGGGCGCTGCAGCTGCAGATATCTTCGTTTCATGCAGGTCTCAAAGCTATCATAAAAGAAAAACACTATTGCAAACGGTTGCGCAAACGTTTGCGCACGCCTGTACTCTTTTTAGCACAGGTTTTCGGGCCTGTCAATACCCGCGTAAGAGGATGTGCAGGCCGGTTATTCTGCTGCCCTGCCAATCATCAACGGCCCGAATCGCTGCTGCTTTTTAATCAGCGGCGGAGGGCTGATGGCCAGGCCCTCACGAATAGAGAGCTGCATACCTGCGGGGAATCCACCGACCAGAACGCGCATCCCCGGCACTGCTCCGGCTCTGAAACCAGGGAAGTCCGGCGGACGGCGCTGCAGCATGGCAGCGCCCGGCTCCATTTGTCGTTCGACGCTGCCTTCAACAAAAGATGCGATGATAACGAACATAGAATGATCCACTACTGCTTTCAAGATATAATCGGTCGTTATAGACAGGAGGGTAATTTATGTTACAGGTACATGTTTCAAGTAAGTTCAAGATCCTGACAGCCGTCGTTCTCAGTCTGGTCCTGCTCTCCGGGCTCGGGCCTCTGGCTCAAACACGGTTGCCGGTGTTTGCAAGTCCGGCTCAGGACGGAGTCGTTCTCTACTTCCCCCTCATCTACAAGAACTTCGTCCCCCGGGCTGAAGAATCGATCATGATCCTCACCCCGGCTTCCGGTTCTCGTGTGACCAGCCCGATCCATATCTCCGGGGTCTCTGATCCGACATTCGAGCAAAACCTGGTGGTGCGTGTGCTCCTCGCAGATGGCACCGTCGTGGCTGAAGAACCCACGACTATCCAGGCGGATACCGGCGAACGCGGCCCATTTGAGCTGGACCTGCCCGTTGATCTGACCACCGAGCAGCCGATCTTTATCCAGGTCTTCGCATCCAGCCCGCGCGACGGCGGTACCACGCACCTCTCTTCGGTGGGTGTAACCTTCACCCCGTCAGGCCCCGAAGATATCCTCACCCGTTCTCCATACCTGGAGGAAATTGCCATCTTCACACCGGTCACCGGCGCGTCGATCAGCGGCGGCACTGTGCAGGTGAGGGGCTTTGGTCTGGCAAGCTTTGAGCAGACTCTGGTGATCGAGGTGCTTGATGAGGATGGGAACGTTGTCGGTACTGAGCCTGTGATCGTCGATGCGCCTGACCTGGGCGAGCCCGGACCATTCCATGCAGAAGTGGAGTATTCGGTGGGTGAATCCGGCCCCGGCCGGATTGTCGTGAGGGATGTCAGCCCGGCATTTGGGGGTGATACTCACCTCAGCAGTGTGGAGGTGAATCTGGCGCCGTAAGCTTGTCAGGCAAGAAGCGTCTCAATCTAACCAGAATGTCTGCTGAGGCGCAGGAGAAGCGGGGGAACTAGTAAACAGTTGGAGCTCTGCAGTGATTTTGCAGAGCTCCAATGCATGAGCGGGTGGTATCACCGCTCGATCTGGTCAGGATAAAGCCATCAGGCGACGGCCAGCATCTTGCGCACGTTTTCGAGCTGCCCGGCGCTGCCCAGCTTTTCATTCTTGGCAGCGATGAATTTGGCGTATTCGGACATAAACACCTTGCCGATCGGCCGCAGATCGAAGTTCTCCGGGTGCTCCAGGAAATACTCGCGGTGTACGCGGGTCCACACCAGGCGCCCATCGGTGTCGATATTAATCTTTGTTACGCCCAGTTCCGCCGCGCGTTTGAACTGGTTGGCGTCCACGCCCCTGGCGCCTTTCAGAGCGCCGCCGGCGGCGTTAATGCGATCCACCTCTTCCTGAGGTACGGAGCTGCTGCCGTGCATCACCAGGGGGAACCCGGGCAGCCGCTTCTGAATCTCTGCGAGCACATCGAAGCGCAGGGCCTGGTTGCCGGTGAACTTGAACGCGCCGTGGCTGGTGCCGATGGCGCAGGCCAGCGAATCACAGCCGGTTCTTTCGACAAACTCTTTTGCCTGGTCAGGATCCGTCAGTTTGGCGTCTGCTTCGGACACCTGGACGTGCTCTTCCACACCGCCTAACTGGCCCAGCTCAGCTTCAACGACCACACCTTTGGCATGGGCTGCTTCTACGACACGCCGGGTGATGGCAATATTAGTTTCGAAGTCTTCGTGGCTGGCGTCGATCATAACCGAGCTGTAGAAGCCGCTGTTGATGGCGTCGTAGCAGGTCTGTTCATCGCCGTGATCCAGGTGCACAGCAAAGATGGCATCCGGAAAGATCTCCTCTGCGGCGCGGATCATGGCCTCCAGCATCTTCTGGTGGGTGTACGCGCGCGCGCCTTTGCTGATCTGGATAATAAACGGGGCCTGGCTGTCCAGATTGCCGCGGAACAACCCCATGGTCTGCTCCAGGTTGTTAATGTTGTAGGCGCCAATCGCATACTTCCCGTATGCAGCTTCAAATAATTTTTTTGTTGTAACAATCATTTTGCGCTCCTTGGGAATTGACTTTTTATTTTAATGGCGTGTCGCTGTAACGCAATTATAGCCTAAACCTGCCATTTCGATTTCCTGGCCTGATGGGAAAGCGGTCGGATGTCCACGGTAGGATTACCGGCGGTTCCGCGGGCCGTAGCATACATCCCTGCTAATAAATACCTCATCTATCTGGTATAGTAGTTGCGATTCCAAAGACCATACCCAAGCGAGGACCGGAGATGACCGACGAGCTGACTCAACTGGCGAGACGTTTTCCCACCGACTTTATCTGGGGCTCCGCAACTGCTTCATACCAGATTGAAGGCGCCTGGAACGAAGATGGAAAAGGCGAATCGATCTGGGATCGATTCGCTCACACACCCGGCAAGATCCTCAACGGTGATACCGGCGATACCGCCTGCGACCATTTCCACCGCTGGCGGGAGGACGTCGCCCTGATGCGAGAGCTGGGACTCCAGGCTTACCGCTTTTCGATCTCCTGGCCGCGCATTCTTCCGCAGGGACGGGGTCAGGTCAACCGGGCCGGCCTTGACTTTTACGAGCGGCTGGTAGATGCCCTGCTGGAAGCCGGGATTATGCCTTTTGTAACCCTTTATCACTGGGATTTACCTCAGGCCTTGCAGGATGCCGGGGGGTGGCCCAACAGGGATACCACCGAAGCCTTTGTTGAATATACCGGCCATGTGACCCGCCTGCTGGGAGACCGGGTGCGCTTCTGGGCGACTTTCAACGAACCCTTTTGCAGCGCCTGGCTGGGTTACTGGGAGGGCGTCCATGCACCCGGACACCAGGACCTGGACGAGATGCTGGCCGCGGGCCACCACCTGCTGCTGGCGCACGGCCTGGCGCTGCCGGTGATTCGCGAGAACGTCAAACAAGCACAGGCTGGTATTGTGCTCAACCTGACACCCCAGTATCCCGCATCTGAAAGCGAAGCGGACCGGCTGGCGGCGCGCGAGAGAGATGGGCAGATCAACCGCTGGTACCTGGATCCGCTCAGCGGGCGCGGATATCCCCAGGACATGGTATCAGCTTATGCCCGGCCAATGGACTTTGTGCATGCCGGCGATATGGAGATTATTGCCCGTCCGGTCGATTTCCTGGGGATCAATCACTACACACGCGCTGTGGTGCGCAGCCAGGCGGTTGATGAGAGCCAGAATTTGCCGGCAGCCGTTTTCCCGGGCCCCGAATACACCGATATGGGTTGGGAGGTCTATCCGCCCGGGTTGTATGACCTGCTTATTCGCCTGCAGCGGGAATATGATTTCCCCAGCCTGTATATTACAGAAAACGGCGCTGCCTTTGCTGACGTCGTTTCAGCAGATGGCAGCGTCCATGACATGCAGCGGATCGACTACCTGCGCCGCTACCTGGCTGCTGCAGCGGATGCGCTGCAGGCGGGAGTCCCGCTGCGCGGCTATTTTGTGTGGTCTTTTCTGGATAATTTTGAATGGGCCTTCGGGTATTCCAAACGCTTCGGCATCGTGCATGTGGATTTCGAAACGCTGGTCCGCAGGCCGAAAGACAGTGCCCTCTGGTACCGGGATCTGATCAGGATCCACCAGACGGTCCAGAGCCCAGGTGATCAGGGGCTTACTTCACCCCTTTGGCGTTGAGAAAGCTGCTGTACTGCCGGTCTGTTCCCAGGATGTGATTGGTCAGCCAGCTTTTCAGAAAATTGCTGAGCGAGACGGCGATGGAGTGATTACCGGACTGGTACTGCTTCTGCATGTCTGAGACAGCCTGAACCAGTTCCTGATGTTCCCGGCAGTGCGCCAGGTATCCCGGGTAGCCGTAAGTTTGCATGACCCGCTCTTCGTCTGCAAAGTGGGTCTGCGTATATGTGATCAGCTCGGAAATAATATCTCCCGCAACCTCTCTGCCCCGGCCGCTTTGCATTGCATTGAAGAGCCGGTCAATCAGGCTGACGAGCTGCTTGTGCTGGGCGTCGAACTGTTCAATATTTACGCTGTACTCGGGTTTCCAATTGAAGAAGGACATTTTGTACTCCAGCCGATGATTGTAAAAGGACCTTCCTGATATCAGGAAGGTTCCTGGATTCCGCCTGATCTAGTATACAGGTACTCGTCTTTTCAAGCTGTAAAAAACAGATAAAGACCCTGTAGATCGAGAGGGGATGGTTCAGGATACGCTGTCAAATACCGGGGGATAGACAACCCTACCGCGGATCCCCTGCAGAGAACCCGGAACCAGCTCATGCGCCATCCATGCATTACCGCAGTCTCCGAACGGGCAGGTTAGCGACCTGGCCAGGTGAGCCGAAAAGCCAAAGCGAGGGTAGAAATTGGGATGCCCGAGCACAACCACCAGCGCGTGCCCCAGCTGCCGGCAGGCCTGCAGTCCTTCCCGTACCAGTTTAGACCCGATACCCTGACGCTGGTATCCTGGCAGAACAGCCATTGGGCCCAATGCCAGGGCAGGAACGCGCCCCTGATCTGTTTCGATGTGAATGCGGCTGAAAAGGATGTGCCCTACGACGCGGCCATCAACTTCGGCCACCAGCGATAACTGTGGAATAAAGTGTTCTGATTTACGGATTACGTCTACCAGGTCTGCCTCGCCGCGGCGGCCGAAGGCCTGCTCGTTGACGGTGTAGATGGCTGCGAGATCGTCCGGAGTTTCGGGGCGGATGATTGGCAAGTTTTCGTCCTTTTTCGTCAATTCGCTGTGGATTCAATGGGAGTAAGGGCTGAAAGATGAGACGTGATAGAAATTGTACCTCCCTTTCTTTTTATTGGGTCTGGAGCAGTTTATGCACCGTTTGAATAACAATGCTTATAACTACGAGCACGTAATCAACCGGTCAAATTTATCACATTACACCATCGTTTGTCATGCCTTAAAAATGTGATTATTTCTAAATGCTTTCTGATATGCTCCAGCGCTCTAAAAGAGAAAACTCCACCTCTGCAGGTGGAGTCGTGGTGGACGCGGAGGGGCTCGAACCCCTGTAAGCGCAGCGACGCTCACGGATGTGCTCCAGCGCTCTAAAAGAGAAAACTCCACCTCTGCAGGTGGAGTCGTGGTGGATGCGAAAGAGCTCGAACCCCTGTAAGCGCAGCGACGCTCACGGATATACTCCAGCGCACTAAAAGAGAAAACTCCACCTCTGCAGGTGGAGTCCTGGTGGGCGCGGAGGGGCTCGAACCCCCGAACCTCACGGATGTGAACCGTGCGCTCTGACCAACTGAGCTACGCGCCCGCTCTTCGAGCGGCCTACATTATACAACAACCGTCCCTGGAGTGCAAGCCTTCGGAGGATGATTTTCTCCACAGGCTCATCTGAATATAATATACTTTCCTTTCCCGGAATGCTGTCCTGTTCTGTGGTAAAACAGAGCTAACCGAACTTTGCGGAGGGATGAATGGATTTGAAACAGCAGGCAGCTGCCCGTGCTCTTGAGTATGTGCACAGCGGCATGACGCTGGGTCTGGGCAGCGGTTCTACGGCTGCGTGCTTCGTTGATCTGCTGGGTGCAAAGCTGCAGGCTGGCGAACTGCATGACCTGCGGTGTGTTGCCACATCCGAAAAGACCGCCAGGCAGGCTCGTGAGCTGGGCATCCCGCTGACCTCACTCGCTGAGCTGCCCGAACTGGACCTGGCGGTAGACGGCGCCGATGAGGTCGATCCATCCCTCAACCTGATCAAAGGGCTGGGGCGGGCGCTGCTGCGTGAGAAAGTGATCGAAATTCATGCCAGAAAGGTTGTCGTTATTGTTGATGAGTCCAAACTGGTCTCCCGCCTGGGCTCCACCCGACCGCTGCCGGTGGAGCTGGTGCAGTTCGAAGCGCAGGCGCAAATCCGCTGGCTGAACACGCTGGGGTGTCGGGCCGAAATGTGGCTGGAGGATGACGGCCGCCCGGTCGTCACCGATAACGGTAACTATCTGGCTCTGCTGCACTTCCCCGAAGGCATCGAGGACCCCTGCGCGCTGGCAAAAGAACTGGCTTTCAGGCCGGGCATTGTGGAACACGGGCTGTTTCTGAATATGGTCGATACAGTCATCGCAGCCGGAGCGGGCGGGGTTCGCTTACTGGAGCGTGAAAAATGAACACAACGCGTAAATTGAAGATTGCTCCATCCATTCTTTCGGCAGATTTTGCTCACCTGGGACGGCAGGTTCAGGATGCTATTGAAGCCGGAGCGGATTACATCCATGTAGATGTGATGGACGGGCACTTTGTGCCTAACCTGACGATTGGCCCCCTGGTGGTCGCCGCGCTGCGGCCGCTGGTGCCTGCACATGTGCTGCTGGATGTGCACCTGATGATCGAACGTCCGGAGGCGCTGATACCCGATTTTGCCCGCGCCGGGGCGGATATCCTGACCGTCCATGTAGAGACCTGCCCGCACCTGCACCGCACAATCCAGCAGATTAAAGAGCTGGATGTGCGCGCCGGGGTTACCCTCAACCCGGCAACCTCGCTCAGCACACTGGAAGATATCCTCCACGATGTGGATCAGGTTCTGATTATGTCGGTAAATCCGGGGTACGGTGGTCAGTCGTATATTCCATATAGCACACAGCGCATCCGCCGGCTGCGGAAGATGCTGGACGAACGGCGTCTTTATGAGGTAGATATTGAAGTGGACGGCGGGATCAAGGCAGACAACGCCGGTGAGGTGGCAGCGGCAGGTGCAAATGTGCTGGTGGCTGGTTCGGCGATCTTCAACCAGCACGATATTGCTGAAAATATCGCCGCACTGCGCCGCGGGGCAGCGGCCGGGATCTACGGCCGCCAGGCAGCCTGATTGTAGACCGCGGGCGTAGGTTGACCCTGCTGTACGGATAAGTTATAATCATAACAAGTCCGGTACAATGTCACTAATGTGACTACACAATAAACCTTCGGGGCAGGGTGAGAGCAGGTTTTTGCTCAATTCCCGACCGGCGGTAAAGCCCGCGAGTACGATTTCCGTACACGATCCGGTGAAACTCCGGGGCCGACGGTACAGTCCGGATGAAAGAAGGTGTTCTGTTCACGGGTTCACAGCCCGTGAACCAGTACAAGGCAGCCGGCCATCTGTTTAGATGTTGCCTTTGTCTGAGTGTGCCCCGAAAACGATTTGTTTTCGGGGCATTTGATTACCGAGGCGGGCTGCCTGCGGTGAATTTCCTGCGCCCCGAGATATTTTGATCTCGGGGCGTTTCTTCGAGAGGACAGGAAGCGCATGGATTTGTCAACCTGGATCAAAAAAGAAAGAAAACTGGAGGTGGAAACGCCTCACCTTCACAGGCCGGCGCAGTATTTGCTGCTGAGTACCAGGCGCCAGAACTTCCTCTGGACGGTTCTTTCAATGTTTCTGGCCATCCTGCTCTGGGATCTGTTTGTGAGACTGACCAATGTCCCGCCCTTTATCCTGCCCTCGCCGCGATTGGTGCTTGAACGCTTTTTACAGGTCCTTCAGGATGGCAGCCTGCTGCGCCACAGTCTGGTAACCCTGCAGGAGGTGCTCGCAGGGCTGGCTCTGGGCCTGACGACGGCCTCTGCACTGGGTTACCTGCTCGCAAAATCCAGATGGGCCGAGCGCCTGCTCGCCCCTTATATCGTAGCCAGCCAGTCTATTCCCACCGTTGCGATCGCGCCGCTGCTGGTGATCTGGTTTGGCCCGGGTCTGTTTTCCAAAGTGCTGACCTCGGCGCTGATCGTGTTTTTCCCGGTGCTGGTTAACTCGATCGTGGGCCTGCGCTCGGTTCCGGCGGATCTGCGGGACCTGATGCGCTCGCTGCATGCCACACGCTGGCAGATGTTCACCCTGCTGGAAATCCCTGCCTCTCTGCCGGTGGTGCTGGGCGGTTTGCGCGTGGGCGCCACCCTTTCGGTGATCGGTGCTGTGGTGGGTGAGTTTGTTGGAGCCGACCAGGGCCTGGGATTCATGATCAACCGGGCCCGCGGGCAGTACGATACTGCACTGGTGTTCGTCGCCGTGCTGACGCTTGTGGCGATGGCGCTGGCCCTCTACGGTATTGTGGTCCTGCTGGAATCCCGCCTGCTCTCCTGGCGCAATGGGGCCGAAAAAACTACGCAGACGGTCTGATCTGCATCAACGCATCAATTCCGGAGAAGAAGAATATGTCATTTCAATCCATAGCTCGCCTCATAATTGCTGCACTGCTGCTGACCGCCTGTGCAGGATCTCCTTCCCCAACCCCAGCTGTGAGCCCGGCGACGCCCACGGAACAGACAATGGAGCAGGTTCGCCTGGGAATGGGTTTTATCCCCAATGTCCAGTTTGCGCCCTTCTATGTGGCCCTTGAGAAAGGTTATTTCCGGGATGCTGGCATTGATCTGGTGATCGACTACGACCTGGATGAAGTGGGAAATGTTGCCCTGGTGGGCAACGGCGACCGCCAGTTCACGGTGGCCTCGGCAGAGCAGATCATGCTGGCTCGTTCCCAGGGACTTCCCGTGGTTTATGTATTGAACTGGTGGCGCAACTATCCGGTGGCTGTGGCGGCGCTGGCCGAAGCAAATATTCACACGCCTGCTGATCTGGCCGGAAAAACGATCGGACTGCCGGGGTTATTTGGCGCGAGCTACATTGGGCTAATTGCGCTGCTGGAAAGCGGCGGATTAGCGGAAAGCGATGTCAAACTGGACGCAATCGGATACAACCAGGTCGACGCGCTGGTTACCGGTCGGGAGGACGCCGTTGTCGTTTACACGAATAACGAACCGGTGCAGCTCAAGCTGCGCGGCTATGACGTCACGGTGCTGCCGGTAGCTGATTACGCCCAGCTGGCCTCGAATGGGCTGGTCACGAACCAGGAAACGATCGATCAGAATCCTGATCTGGTGAGCAGAATGGTGCAGGCTACGCTGCGTGGAATAAGCGATACACTGGCGAACCCGGATGAGGCCTTTGAGATTTCGAAAAAGTATGTTGAAGGCCTGGATGCGAACGCGGACGTGCAGCGCGAAATCCTGCAGGCAACTCTTTCGTTCTGGGATGCCGAGGAAGGGGAACTGGGGGCTTCTGACCCACAGGCCTGGGAAAATATGCAGCAAATCCTGCTGGACATGGAACTGCTGTCCGAACCGGTCGACCTAGATAAGGCCTTTACCAATGCGTTTATTGAGCCGTAGGTAAGGAGTTCTTGAATGCAGGCATCTGCTAATGCGGTGCTGGTTGTGCGCGATCTGAGTGCAGTTTTCCCCAACGGGAACGGGGGGCTGCGCGCACTTGACCACGTTTCTTTTGAAATCTACCCCCAGGAATTTGTGTGTGTGCTGGGCCCCTCCGGGAGTGGGAAAAGCACGCTGCTGCGCATCCTGGCCGGGCTGCTTCCGGCCAGTGAAGGGGAAGCAGTATTCCATGGCCAGCGGCTTGACGGCCCTCAGGGCGATATCGGGATTGTTTTTCAGAATGCCAATCTGATGCCCTGGCGCACGGTGATTGAGAATATTCTGCTGCCCCTGGAGGTGGGCGATCGCGCCCGGTCTCTTTCCCGAGAGCAGGCTTATTCAAAGGCAAAGGAAATGGTAGAATTGGTCGGTCTGCAGGGTTTCGACCAATCCCTCCCGCGCGACCTTTCGGGTGGTATGGCACAGCGGGTGGCCATAGCACGGGCTCTTGTGCATGATCCGGAGGTGCTCCTGCTGGATGAGCCTTTTGGGGCGCTCGACGCACTGACCAGAGAGCGGATGGGGCATGAACTGCTGCGCATCTGGCAGGCGCACCGTAAAACGGTCCTGATGGTCACCCATTCTATTTCCGAAGCGCTGCTGCTGGCCGACCGGGTGCTGGTCCTCACCTCACGCCCGGGGCGGGTCTGTCTCGATCTGCCGGTCGACCTTCCCCGGCCCAGGGATGATTCGATCCGCTACTCACCCCGCTTCGGAGAACTGGCCGGGCAGATCCGGGATGCGATTGGCGAGTCCTGAAAAGATGAAACCGCATGCAGAGGGGTGCTTTTATGCTCATGAAAAAAGTCTCTGCCGTTTTGATCCTTCCAGGAATACTTCTGGCCTTCTTGCTGGCCGCCGCGCTGGTCTTTCCGGCAGGTGCAGTGGCTCAGGAAAATCTGACCCTGCCCGAAGCACGCATTGATCTCTGGCCCGAATACGACCGGCCCGAGATGCTCGTCATCCAGAATTTCGTCCTGCCCGCCAGTGTAAGCCTGCCGGCAGAGGTGGTGTTCCGGATTCCAGCCGCCAGCGGAGGTCCTTCTGCTGTTGCCGTGCGCCAGCCGGACGGCGCGCTCTATGAAACCCCTTATACCGAAGAACAGGCAGGCGCCTGGATAGCCGTCCAGGTAACGGCTACCACGCCCGAGATTGTGATCGAGTATTATGATCCTGGCCTGACCAAAGAAGGAAGTATGCGCAGCTATACCTACCAGTGGCCGGGTGATCCGGCTGTTGAGTCAATGACCCTGCGCATTCAGCAGCCGGCACAAGCCAGTCAGATGACGATCACTGGAGGTCTGGGTACCGGCACGGTTGGCAGCGATGGGCTGACCTATTACGTGAAGGATCTGGGGGAGATCGCTGCCGGTCAGGCTTTTTCACTGGAGCTGCAGTATACAAAACCTTCTGACGATCTGACGGTCAGTGGTCTGCCAGTGCAGCCTGCTTCACCTATTCAGGAGACAACCGCCGGCAGCGTCCAGCTGGTATCCGCGCTGCCCTGGGTCCTGGGCGGCTTTGGAGTGCTCTTTATTGCGGTTGGCGGATGGTGGTACTGGAGATCTGGCCGGGGGGATGCAAAACAGACCACCCCGGCGCGTGCTCGAGGCTCACGATCATCGGGCAAATTAAAAGGAAAACCGGCTCCTTCCGACGGAGAGTACATCTACTGTCACCAGTGTGGAAACCGTGCGGCTCCAGGAGATCGCTTCTGCCGCACCTGCGGAACCCAGCTGCGAGGCAGATGAAAACAACCCGGGCAGGTACTGTCCGGGCTGCTGGAGTAAACAAAAGGTGAAGGCGCTGCCCGGTTCGTAAGTAACCAGGGCAGCGCCTTCTGATTCAGATCACGAGCCGTCTTCGGCGGTCTCCGTCTCCACAGGTACTCCTGCACCTGAATTGACCGGGGGGCGGGTCAGGCCGGATGCATCGCCAATGGAGTCGATGCTGTCGTACAGGAACTGCAGGACGTATTCATTGTTGTGAGCGAACGCGCCCGGATCCTTGGCGACCCAGGTGTAGTTATAGGCCGCACGCAGCAGATTCGGAGTCCAGCTTACGAAGCGGTTGTCGTTGCTGGCTTCATCCGGGTCCACCTGGCCATTGCCGTTCAGGTCGTTGAACCAGTAAGGATACCTGGCGGGATTGTAGGCCAGCGGCGTACCTCTGCGCTGGCTGTATTCCAGGATGGCCTCAAACAGCAAATTGTGCATAGTCTCGATTTCGAAGGCGATTCCCTCATCCGGGTCGCCGTCGCCATCGTAGTCAATACCTTCTCCGTCCGGATCGAGGCGGATGCTGCGCAGATCCTCCTGGGTTTCAACACCGGGATGGCAGAGGACACAGGTGTTCACCTGAATGGTCAGCGCATGCGGGTCATGGCATTCCACGCAGGAGTCAAACGGAGGGATGTGATCGAACCTTCCGTTGTATTCCCGCCCCTCGTACTCATAGGCTCCATGCGCCTCTGAGCCGAAGAGCGTGGCGCCGGCTGCGAAGTAGTGCGGGTTGCGGAAGCTGAGCGCTTCGGACGCCTGGTCATCACCGACGCCAACGCGGTTGATGGCCGCATCCACGGAGCGCGTGGATTCACGCCCCTGGTGACAGGTCATGCACAGATTGCCCTGGGGGTTGTCCTGGAAGCCCAGTACCTCTCCACTGGGGAACTCGACTTCTGCCACCTCATACAGGGTGAAGTCATCGATGTTGGTATGGCAGGTTGTGCATGACAGGTTGGTAGAAGGCGGAATGGAGATGGTGGCGCCGTTTTCGATGAACATGGGCAGCCCTTCGGCCGTATGGCAGCGAACGCAGGTGGCTTCCACAATCCCTTCCTCGTCCCAGTGGCGCCAGGCTTCGTAGAAGGAAGCAAAGTGCCCGGGGTCATTGCGGTTGGCGCGCGACAGATCAACGGCCTGTGAGCCAAGCGCCTCGTTTAACACATCGATCGAGTCATAGAGGAGCTGGATGATGTATTTGCCATTGTGGGCATAATTCCCGGGATCCTTTAGTGACACCTGGTAGTTGTAGGCAGCCTGCAGCAGCCGGCCGGTAAAGGCATTGTAGCCGTTACTCGAGGTAGCCTCATCCTCGTCCACCACTCCGTTTTCGTTGGTGTCGATAAAGAAATACGGATGGGAATGCTCATCGTAGGCGATCGGGGTTCCGACAACACTGCTGGCATACGCCTGCATGGCCTGCATCAGCATCTGCTGGAGCGTTTCGATCTCGTAGTAGATGCCTTCTGCGATCTCGCCATCGCCATCGTAATCCAGCATTGAACCCTGCATGCGGATGTTGCGCAGATCTTCAACGCTGGCTACGCCCTCGTGGCAGGTTGTACACCCTTCGATGCGGATTTCCAGGGTGTGGGGGTTATGGCATTCGGCGCAGGTATCGTATTCTTCTACGTGTTCAAACTTGTACACGTAGGCCCGGTCGGAATATTCATATCCGCCCTTTACCTGGGTGCCGTACAATGTGGCAGCCGCGGCATAGTAGTGGATGTTGACAAACCGCAGATCCTCACTGGGCGTATCCAGGTCTTCGGTCAGACCGGCGTTTTCGATGGCTGAATTTACCTGTACCACAGAAGAACGGCCCTGGTGACATTCCATACAGCGGGCCGAGGGACCCAGTCCAGCAAGTTCTATGCCAGAAGGAAAGACCACTGCATCCAGAGTGCCAGCCACCTGATTATGGCAGGCCTGGCATTCGATCACCGTGCCGATTGGGGCCGCGTTATCTACCTGGTGAAAAGCGGTGCCGTCCACACCCAGATAGTCGAGATAGCCCGGTGTACTGTGGCAGCGGGCGCACTGTGCGGGAATTTCCTGAGGATCTTCCTCATCCCAGTGCCGGAAGGCCTCTGAATCAGCATCGGCATGCGGTGAATTCACCCATGCCTCCTGGAATGGAACCACATCAACCACCGGCTCGGCAGGGCAGGTGGGACAATCTGGGCAGGGAGCGGCTGTTGGGCAGGGGACCTGCGTTACAGCCGCTGCATCTTCTGTTACTGCCGGTCCTGGCGCCTGCTGGCAGGCTGCTAAAGCGAACAAGAGAAACAGCAGCAACCCCCCTTTCCACAAATAGCTTCGTTTCATGGCATTCTCCTCATCGTAGTTGATGAAACGAACTCGCCTTACCTGTCAGGGGTTTAGGTTCGTTTAGCGGTCGTTTTTTCACCTCCTTATACCGCATTGTGTTGACCGGTGAAACACCGGTCAACAGGGCAGTTTTCCTGCCCCTGAAGGGGATATCTCCGACATTATATCTCAGAGATTAGAGCAGGATGAGAGATAGTTGTCCCCATTAATGCATGACGAACATCACCAGATTCATATGATTTTCATTGTCATGCGGCATTCAACTCCCTTCTCTCATTGTTCCGTAGCACCAGCCTGTATCCATTCCACCACCTGGGCCAGTTCGTCTGGCGAGAGCTGGCCAGGATGCCCTCCGGCAGCCTGGATTTGCACCACAACGCTGTTATCCGGATCTCCAGGCACAACACCCGGGCCGCTCAACCCACCTTCCAGGGCGTCCTGATATGTCGCCAGGGAAAGGCCGCCGAAGGAACCCTGAACGTGGCAGCTTCCGCAGCGATTTTCGAAAAGAACGGAAACACCACCTTCCCAGGAATCGAAATTCAGCGCGCCTTCGGGCAGCGGTGTCAGCGTGGGCAGCGGGGTCGGAGTGATGGGGACAAAGACCGGCGCGGTTTCACCGGGCGGCAGGGTGGTAATGGCGGTTTCCTCGAAGGTGACAAAGCGGACGAGCCCGTAGCCGAGCACCAACACAATCACACCGGCAAGCGGGTAAAAAATTCGCTCCCTCTGGCGGACCACTTCAGGAGGCGGGGGCCGGTGGGCAGTACCGGAGCGGATGGCATCCAGTTCGGCCGGGTGTTCGTGCTCCATCTCCTCTTCGGTGAGCTTTCCGGTAAACATGCTGCGGTTGAAGTGGCGGATATGGACGTGATAAAAGTGCCAGATAATGATGGCCAGAACGGCCAGCAGCGCTTCACCCCCATGAGCCGCCTTGGCCGCAGGAATCGCCTCTCCGGGAAGGAAGCGCGCGGTGGCGATCGGGTTCCACATCATAAACCCGGTGATGGCCATGATGACCGTCCCCCAGACCACGGCCAGGTATTCGACTTTTTCGGCATACATATAGCGTCCGTAATAGGCCTTGCGCGTCCGCCTGCCCAGGTAGAACAGAATGTCATGGAACAGATGACGGAAATCTTCGAACGTTGGGAGCATGCTCAATGGGGCGCGCTGGACGAAGACCCGGTAAATCACCGCCACGATGTGAAAGATGCTGACCGCCATAAGAGCCACAGCTGAGGTGCGGTGGATAATGCGGGCGGTTTCTATCCCCCCAAGCAGGCTGATCACGGCCTCGCCGGCAGGCGTGATGGCGTATTTCTGAGCCAATCCGGTAATGCCCAGAAGGGAGAAGGATACCAGCAGGACAGCATGTTCGATCCGCTGTGTGCGGCTGAAGCGGGTGTAAACCCTTACCTCTTCTCTGGCGGGGGCCTCTGCTTCAGCGCCGGGCTGGGCCGGGTACGATTCAGCCATTCTCGCTCTCCTGGGATGGGCTGCCGGTGTCTTCTTCCGGTGATGGTTGTTCTGAGTCCGGTGCAGTACTAGTACTTTCTTCGCTAGCCGGGCTCTCGCCTTCTGGTGCAGCAGGTTCTATGCGCTGTGCTCTCCATTTGCGGAGCAGTGTCATTGCGTCCATGATGACAAGGATCGTCATGCCGCCCAGGACGACCGGAATAAAGAAACGGTAGAAGGTGTCTACGGTAAAGACCAGCGGATAGCGATCCGGTGAAGGGATGTAATGTGACAGCCAGGCTGTGGGGAAGTTCTGACTGGCATCGGGGTGACAGCGCTGGCAGGTTTCGAGCAAATTTTGCTTTACGCGCAGCCCTTTTTCCGGGTCGTCCGGGTCAATGATGTTGTGGATCCCGTGACAGTCATAGCAGACCGGTTTGTTGGTTTCCTGATCCGGATGGCTGCGTTGAAACAGGACGACGGTTGTGCCGTGGAAGTCGGCGACATAGGTGTCCAGCACCTGTGTCGAAATCCCGTAAGGCTCCATGATTTCCGGGTTGGTGTGGCAGCCAGCGCAGATATTCGGGGAGCGCAGGCGGAAAGCGGCAGTATTAGGGTCCTCAATACTGTGCACACCATGACAGTCCGTGCAGGTGGGAACGTTGGGATCGCTGCCCTCGAGCAGAGCGGAACCGTGGACGCTTTCTGCGTAAATCTGGTAAATGGCATAGTGGCAGTTGGCGCATGTTTGCGGCACCCAATCGCGCGCTTGGGGCAGTAGTTCATTCGAGTCCGGCTGAGTCAGACGCCGCGTGGTATGCGCGGTGTGGCAGTCTGTGCAGATGGCGGCGTTCAGGTTGCCCGCCTGCAGAGCGGTTTCGTGCACGCTGTCCTTGACCTGCTCAAACTGGGCGGTATGGCAGCGCTGGCAGACACTCACCAGCTGCAAACTCGCATCGCGCGCGTTTTCGGCCTCGAATGGGGGGTGGGGATATTCACCCACCTGCGTATGGCACTGCACACAGGCGTATCCCTGCTCTCCATGCACCGAGCGTGCAAACAAGCCTTCCGGTACGAATAAGCTCCATTCCTCTCCATCGTTCAACGTCATGGAGATACCCGGGTTCCCGTGACAGCTCAAACAGGTTTCGTTACCGATGGAGAGGTTCGGGTCGGGTGTATTTTGCAGAACAGGCTGAGCCGCCGCCTGTGTGTTGTGAGGACCGTCTGGCGGGGCTGTGAGGACCAAAACCGCCATGAAAACTGCTCCACCGATGAGGAAAAGAGCCGCTCGATACCAGCTCATCCGGCTATCTCTCCAGATTCGGGGGCATCAGGTTCTCCGAAATTTGCCCGGGCTTCTTCTTCTACCAGCCGACGGTACTCCAGCGTGTGATAATCCTGCATTTCGCGCTCGGACAAACGCCCGCTGAAGATGCTCAGGTTCAGACGCTCCACATGCACGTGGTAGAAGTGCCAGACGACGATAAAGATGAGCGCGACCAGAGCCTCACTGCTGTGTGCCCGGTAGGCGGCGGGGATGGTCTCCCCTGGAAAGACCCGTGTCCACTGGATGGGAAACCAGAGGATGATCCCGGTCAGCACCAGGATGCCGATGCCTACAAACAAGAACCAGTAAGTAAACTTCTGCTCAAAGTTGTATTTACCGAACTCGGGTTTGCGTTCAGTCAGGAAGAACAGGTAGCGAAGCATTTGCCAGGCGTCGCGGAAATCCTTCCAGGTGGGGAAAATGTCCGCCGAGAGCCGGCCTCTCAGCATCAAATACAGGGAGTGCCCGATGTGGTAAATCACTTCGATGATCAACACTACAGCCGCCGCATGATGAATCTGGCGGACAAGGATTAACCTGCTGGGAGAAGTGAGGATCAGATGCCCCCACAGGTCGAAGTACTTTTGCGGCAGGCCCGTGAGTGCCAGCACGGTAAAGCTGAGGAACAGCAGGGCGTGCTCCCAGCGCTGTGCCAGGGTGAAGCGGGGAAAATGCCGCTCAACCCGAACAGCACTTTGAACGGGCAGGCTCTGATTGTCCTGTGCTTCCGTCATCCCAAACTCCTTCGCACCCTCACAACGGTTGCCCTCAAGATCTGTAAAAGGACATAAATCGCTGAAACCATGAGGACCAGGTAGGCAAAATAGCGGTAGAAAATGTCTGTATAGAAGACATAAGGGTTCCTCTGAAGGTCGATCTGCGTGTGCCCTGTCCACGCGCCGACAAACTGCGGCCCTGCGCCCGGGTGACACTGCTGGCAGGTGCCCAGCAGGTTGTCAGGATGTACGCTCGACTGCGGGTCGCTGCTGCTTAAAATATTGTGGACGCCGTGACAGTCGGTGCATACGGCGCTGCTGTGCCAGAGATTGGGCCAGCGCGCCTGATACACGGTTACGTCAACCCCGTGCCAGGAAAGCTGGTAGGTGCTGTAGACATCTGAATTCAACCCATACTGGCTCATCAGTTCAGGGTCGGCATGGCAGCCGGCGCAGAGTTCAGGGGTCTCCACACGAAAAGCCACGGCAGTAGGATCCTGAATGGCATGCACGCCGTGACAGTCTGTGCAGACGGGCACATCGGGGTTCTCTGCTTCCAGTAAGGCGGCTCCGTGCACACTGTCCCGGTAGACATCAAACACCTCAGTGTGGCATTCACCGCAGGTGAGTGATATTTGCGAACGGGGCTCATCCGGCGCCTGTACCGCATGGGCCGTATGACAGTCGGTGCAGATGGGAGCGCTGTCGCTGCCCTGTTCCACCGCCGCGGCGTGAATGCTGTCCATCGCCTCAGCGAAGAGGTCTGAATGACATTTCTGGCAGGCCTGGAAATAGGACTGGGCTAATTCTCTGGGGTTATTGAACTCAACCGGCGGGTGAGGGTAAGAGCGGATGTCGGTATGGCAGGCGATGCATTCAATGCCAAGAGAACTGTGCACCGAATGACTCAACGCCTCCGGTGAGATGTAAAGGGACAGGGTTTCACCATCGGGAAAGGTCAGGTCCAGATCGGGGTCGGCATGGCAGGAAAGGCAGTAATCCTCGGTCGTCTCCTGACTGCTGTCGCGCGCATATACCGGCTGGCTGAAGCTCAGGACAGCAAAGATGGGGACCAGAACGAAGATGGTAAATTTGAATGCCACACAAGGCATCACGGCGAAGGATTCAGGCTTTGCCATGCATCCAGTTTCCTTCTTTCTCCCTGCCGTAACCGTTTCCGCTGTTATGGTCAGCCGGAGGCTGTGGAGGCTCTTTCAGCAGTCCCAGACGTTTTAGCAGGTAAGAAATACCCAGCATGATCAGCAGAGGGACTCCGCAGCGGAGCACAAACATCAGGATGATGATGAGCGGGTTTGCACCTTCCACGATCAGGTCATCCTTCCCTAACCAGGCAGGTCACTGCGAGCCCTGGGGTTCTGCATGATAATTGCGCGCGTTCTCGAAAAGGGCTTCGTCTGTCAGGAGGACCCCGCGGCCTTCGATGTGACACTGGCGGCAGGCATGGTTCAGGGGGATCTGTGCAAAGCCGGCCTGCCCAAGAGTATTTTCATCCGTGAGGTTCAGTCGATAAGGATCGATCGCGACCACGTGGGTGCGAACATCAGCAATAAAGACCTGTGGATCTCCCCACGCGTTCTCGATCATGTAGGGCATGTGGCAGGTGATACAGTCCACACCCAACCGGGCGTGATCCTCTACTTTCTGGAAGCGTGCGGCCTGGGTGTGGCATTCCACGCAGCGGGGAATATTACTCCCGGTCTGCTGTTCGGTCTGCGCTGCGCCGCTGTGGGGATCATGGCAGGTAACGCAGTCTAAAACCTGGTGTTTTCCCTGAAACATCCCCCCATATTCATCGTGGTGCAGGATGAAAACATCGTCTGTTTCGGCGGGTGGGCCGGGCGTATGGCAGCGCTCACAGGCCTGCCGGTCGCGGTCAATGCGCATATCGACTGCACGCGGGTTCTGGATGTGCAGGCTGCCCGGGCCGTGGCAGGCCTCGCACTGCACACCGGGAGCAGACCAGGTCCCCTGGATTCCGGGTAAATCATCCTGGCTGCCGTTCGTGCTGTAGCCAGTGCTGTGACACGCCCCGCAGTTGTAGGCTACCTGAGCAACGCCGGGCCTGTAGGGTACGAATTCACCCTGAAAAAAGATCACCTGATTGGGAAGATTGAATTGGGTAAGCGCTGCTGAGTCTTCTCCGGTGATGATGTAGCCCTGCGAATCGATGAAGAGGGCTTTCCAGCGGTAACCGCCGATCACATAGCTGATATCGTCCCAGGCATAGCCTGCGGGCGGCTGGGGGATTTCACTGAAGGGATAGTCTGGGGGCTGGCCGTCGACAACCGGGTTCAGAATCCAGGGATGCCCGGAGCGAAGAAAGGCCTCATAGGCCTGCTGGTGGCAGCTGGCGCACGTCTCACTGCCGGTATACGCGGCGTCCAGCAGGGTGACCGATTCGCCGGGCGGCCCTGTTTCTCCCCGGGGTCCCTGAGGCCCTTCCGGACCAGGCGGGCCAGGTGGTCCGGGCGGCCCCTGCACACTCTCTGCCCGTGCGCATGCGGACAGAATACAGAGAATGAGAACCACCAGGCAGGTCTGGAATCGGTGGAAACGTTGAGTGTGCATTTCCCTCCCTCATCGTCAACGGCTCTCAATGAAGAACGAAAAATTCGCCCGGATTGGTTTGATGCTCGGCGGCGGTGAAATGCAGGGCGCTCCGAATACCGATATTCCCCCTGGTTGAAACAAGAACTGCCTGGGATTATTTTACCTCATTCGGCATGAAGATGAGAGAAATCTGAGTAATCCCCGTTAAAAACATTAAATTTATTTTCTCCGGTTACAATTTCTCTGATCCGTGCTGTGTGTAGTACGCCTTAACACTTTGCTGTAAAATAACGGTTGTTTGGAACATCTGTCACCAGGTGAATGGGCCTGAAGTGAATAGGGTTGTTAAAATTCATAAAAGCTTGAGAAGTTCGTTTCATTCTCATATGTTATTTTTCACTATTTCAGGTTCTTCTAATCTTTGTGTGACAGAATTTCTGTAAGCTTTCCTCTGGTGAGGATTAAGATCAATAATGCTCTCTGTGACCTGGAGGTGATAACTTTATGGAGAATACCGCGACGCTTCAATCCCGCTCTGGAAGCCGGGTGAAGTTTTTAGTGGGCGGCCTTTTAATCATTGCCGCGGTAATTTACCTGATTGCGACCTCGATGCAGGCCAGCGCCCAATATTTTTTAACAATCGATGAGATGTTGAGTAAGGGCGATAGTGTCATCGGACAGAACCTGCGGGTCTCGGGAGCTGTGATTGGCGACTCGATCCAGTACGACGCGCAAAATCTCATTCTCACCTTTGAGGTAGCGCATATTCCGGGTGATAACGCCGAGGTTGAAGCCCAGGGTGGACTGGCCAAAGTCCTGCACGATGCTGTTGTGGATCCGAACCGGCAGCGGGTGAAGGTCGTTTACAATGATGTCAAGCCCGACCTGCTGCGCGATGAAGCCCAGGCGATTATGACCGGTCATCTGGGCGAAGACGGGGTTTTCTATGCAGACGAACTGCTGTTGAAATGCCCCACCAAATACGAAGAGGCAGTACCCGAGCAGGCAGGTTGATCGCAGGTTTGTGTACGAGTTTCCATCGAATTATTGATAGGGTGGGGCATTTAATGTAAAACGTGAGAGCGATCCTCACGTTTTACGTTTGCAGGGAAGTAGTATGGAGCACACATGATCACCAATTTAGGATTTGGAGCTATTCTGATCACCTTCCTCATATCGCTGTATGGGGCTGGCGCAGCCGCGTATGGAGCCAGTAAGAAGGCACAGGAGTGGATCGAAAGCGCGCGTCTGGCGATGCTGCTGACCTTTCCGCTGCTCACCCTATCGGCTCTGGCGCTCATTTATTTGCTGGTTAATGGGCACTACGAAGTGGCATTTGTCACCTCGGTGACCAGCAACAGCATGCCCTTATATTTGAGGGTAACAGCGCTGTGGGGTGGACAGGCTGGTTCATTAGTTTTCTGGTCCTGGTTGATGTCTGCGTTTGCTTCCGCCGTTACCCTGCGCAGATGGGACCGGGATCGTGAATTTCTCCCCTGGGTGATTGTCGTATCTCTCGTCACTCTGGCATTCTTCCTGGCGCTGGTTATTTTCTTTGAAAACCCCTTTGAACGCTACTGGCAGACGCCCTCGGGCGTGGTGGCTGCGATGTTCCAGCCGGCGAGTTCCACTCTGCTGGTTCCGCCAGATGGAAACGGGCTGAACCCGCTGCTGCGCCACCCGGGCATGACCCTTCACCCGCCGATGCTGTACCTTGGCTTTGTGGGCTTTGTGATCCCCTACGCATTCGCCATTGCCGCTCTGGTCACCGGGCGTACCGATGACCGCTGGATCCGGCTCACGCGGCGCTGGACCTTGATCGCGTGGTTGTTCCTCTCGCTGGGTTTGATCCTGGGCGGGCGCTGGGCTTATGACGTTCTCGGTTGGGGCGGTTACTGGGCATGGGACCCGGTGGAGATTGCAGCCTTCATGCCCTGGCTGACCGGCACGGCATTCCTGCATTCGGTGATGATTCAGGAAAAGCGCGGGATGCTGAAACACTGGAACATGGCGCTGATCATCCTGACCTACTGTCTGGTGATCTTCGGCACATTCCTGACCCGGTCTGGCGTTCTGTCATCGGTGCACTCCTTTGCCCAGAGCGCCATTGGGCCGATGTTCTTCGGCTTCATCGGGATCACTTTTATTATCTCGCTGGCCCTGCTCCTGCGCCGCTGGGATGAATTAAAATCGGGCGTGGAAATGACGTCGCTGCTGTCGCGTGAGGCGCTCTTCCTGCTCAACAACCTGCTGTTCCTCGGTATTATGGTCGTCTGCTTCTGGGGTGTGATCTTCCCTCTGATATCGGAGCTCGTGACAGGCCAGAAGGTCACCGTGGGACCGCCGTTTTATGAGCGTGCCACCGGGCCGCTGTTTGCCGGCCTGCTACTGCTGATGGGCGTCGCTCCGCTGGCAGCCTGGCGTCATTCCACCGCGAAAACCCTGGGCCGCGCGATGTGGAAACCGGGTCTGTTCTCGATCGCGGTGCTGCTGGCGCTGGTCGCTGCCGGCGTGCGCAGCGCGGCTGCCCTTCTGGGCTTCTGGCTGACCGCTTTTGTCACCTCCGTGACGGTCTATGAGTTCTGGCGCGGCGCGCTGGCGCGCCACCGCAGGTCAGGAGAAAGCCTGCCCGTGGCACTGGCTCGTTTATCCGCCCGCAACCGCAGGCGGTACGGCGGCTACATCATCCATCTGGGCGTGGTGCTGATGGCCGTGGGCATTATTGGGATTGAGCTCTTCCAGACCGAAACGCAGGGAACGATCGGGCAGGGCGAGTCGATCACGCTGGGCGAATATACGATGACGTATGACGACCTGGCCATTTTCGATACCGATGACGGGCGCAATGTGGCCCGTTCGGTCGTCAGCGTGTATAAAAACGGCCGGTTTGTCTCTGAGCTGTACCCGCGCCGGGATTTCTACTATGAGTCCCAGCAGCCGATGACCATCCCCGGTGTACGCAGTACCATGGAAGATGATTTCTATGTGCTGCTGGTGGACTGGCAGCCGATTACCTCGCAGGGAGCAACCTTTAAGGTGTACCATAACCCGCTGGTCAACTGGCTCTGGATGGGTGGTTTCGTCTTCATCTTTGGCACCCTGATCGCGGCCTGGCCGGATAAAGACCCGGAGGTTGTGCCTGCGCGTGCGAAGCGTCCTGTCTATGCTTCTGCTGAAGGATAAGGCTGCAGAGCAGAGATCAACGGCCGGGAGATCTTCATGAACGATCGAAGGACCATGGTGAACCGATTTGCACTGGTGGCCGTTATGCTGTCGGTGGGACTGGCGTTCCTGCTGGCCGGAAGGGTACAGGCACAGGGTCCCACTCCATCGCAGAACATCACGGACGATGAAGTGAATGCCATCGCCAAGCAGTTATACTGCCCGGTTTGCGAGAATATCCCCCTGGATGTCTGCTCCACTCAGGCCTGTGCCGAATGGCGGGAACAGATCCGCGATCTTCTGGCGGAGGGATATACAGAAGCAGAGATCAAACAGTATTTCGTTGACCGCTACGGTGATCGCGTTCTGGCAACACCCCCGGCGCGCGGCCTTAACTGGCTGGTTTACGTGCTGCCGCCGGTGGCCATCCTGGCGGGGGTATTTATCCTTTACCGGGCTTTCCGGGCGTGGTCAAAGAATGCACCTGAACCGGCCGCTGGTCAGCCCGAGATCCGGCCGGAAGACGACCCTTATATCCGCCGGATTGAAGAGGAGCTCCGCCGGCGCCAGAAATCCGACTCCGTATAAAAAACCTCTCCGGGGCATCGATTTTATCGTTGAGTGCGAATATGGAAACTGTACAACCTTCAGAAGCAGCAGGTCAAATTGAAAAAAACAGCAGTCGTCCAAAGTGGGGGCGCATTGTCATCTGGGTTGTTGTTCTGGCCCTGCTGGTGATCGTCGGGTTTACGTTGCTCCGCAACCAGCGCGGCCCGGTTCAGATCGGGCAGGCAGTGCCCGATTTCACCCTGACCACCTTTTCGGGAGAGAAGGTAGCGCTGCAGGACCTGAAAGGTAAAGTGGTTGTGATTAACTTCTGGGCTTCCTGGTGCCTGCCGTGTGAGCAGGAAGCCGCAGACCTGGAGCAGGCCTGGCGCGACTACCAGCCAGGAGGCGAGGTTGTTTTCCTGGGAGTGAACTGGTCGGATACCGATAAAAAAGCCCTGGCTTATCTGGAGCGGTTTGGGATTACTTATAAGAACGAGCCGGATCTCGGCACCCGCATCTCACAGGCTTTCCGCATTACCGGCGTGCCGGAAACGTATATCGTGGATCAGAACGGCAACCTGGTGGACTTTAAGAAGGGTCCCTTCCTTTCTCTGGCCGATATCAAAGGCAGAATCGAACCGCTGCTTGCAGCCGATAAAGGTTCCGGTTAAAGGATAATATGGATTTAGGCTCTCTTTTCCTCATTCTTGCTCTGTTGATCCTGGTTGGGCTGGTGATCAGCCGTCCTTTTTACGAGCGCAAACTGTTTGCCAGACCCGCGGCCATCACCCCGGATGATCATGAGTATTCCGCATTGATGGCCGAACGAGATCGTTTATTGGGGGCGCTACAGGAACTGGATTTCGATTACGCTCTGGGGAAGATCCCGGAAGAGGATTATCCTGCCCAGCGTGCACAACTGCTGCAGCGTGGAGCCGAGATCCTGCGCAGCCTTGACCGCCTGCAGCCTGATAAGGTGAGCGAGGATGCGGAGGCTCGCCTGGAAGCCGCAGTTGCAGCCCGTCGCGCAGATGCCGGCACTGCAGTTCCTGGGAAGCACAGCGAACATGCCCGTCCAAGAGCACTGGCCGCGGATGCCTCACCCGATGATGATATTGAGGTGCTGCTTGCAAACCGCAGGCGTGCACGCCAGGCAAAAGCGGCCGGTTTTTGCCCGCAGTGCGGCGGACCGGTTCAGAAATCCGATCGTTTTTGCCCCCGATGTGGTTCAAAAGTCGGCTAACATGAAGGCACTGCGGATTTCTCTGTATCTCCTGACTTCAGGAATCTCCCTGCTTGTATTAACAGCATGTAATATTTCTCTGGCGGCAGATGTCACACCTCCGCCAAATTATCGTCCTCCGGTGGAAGTAACCGAACCGGCGCCGGTCAGTGGACCGGTTTACCCGGTGCTGCCTCCCAGCGCAGCGGACGGCGAGGCGATCTTCGCCGATAAGTGCGCTCCCTGTCACGGCGATGCCGGACTGGGGGACGGCCCTCAGGCGGTCCAGCTGCCTACCGATGTGACCCCAATCGGGAACCCCAACGTTGCCCGGATGGCGAAACCTTCGGACTGGTATCAGGTGGTCACACAGGGGAAAATCGACTCATTTATGCCGCCGTTTCGCAGCCTGACGGACCGTGAACGCTGGGACGTTGTCGCCTACAGCTTCAGTCTTTCGATGCCAGACAGCCGGATCGAGGCGGGGCGTGAACTTTACGAGCAGAACTGCGCTGCCTGCCACGGCGACCAGGGCATGGGAAATGGGCCTGAGGCCGCCGCTGGTATTCCGGATTTCACTCACCCGAAATTTATGGCTGCGAACACCACGCAGGATTTCTTCCAGGTCATCACCGAAGGCGTCCCGCCCGGGATGCCCGGTTTTGGGGACAGCCTGAACGAAGATGAGCGCTGGGTGTTGAGCGATTATGTGCGCTATCTGACAATCAGCGCCCCGCTCAGCGGTGAGAAGCTGGCGGAACAGCCTGAGGCAGCAGAGCAGCCTGAGGCAGAGACACCATCAACAGTTGTGGAAGAACCTGCTCCAGGCAGCGGTCCAGACGTATCGATGGCTCCCGCCGGAGATCCTGAAGGGGCTGCAGAAGAGGTAGAACCTGCGGGTGAAGTCTTTGGGCAGGTGGTAAACGCTTCGGGAGGTGAAGTTCCACCCGGCCTGGAGATCACACTGCACAGTTTCGATGGTATGCAGTCGGTCGAGACGGCAACGACCACCGTACAGGAAGATGGCACCTACGTTTTCGAAAACGTGAAGATGCCGGTTGGGCGCATGTTCCTGTCCACCATTGAATTCGAAGGAGCCACATACGGGTCGGAGTTGAAGGCCGTCCAGGCGGTTCAGGGCGCACAGCAGCTGGAACTGCCCATCACCGTTTATGAGACGACCACCGATCCTTCAAATGTTTCGGTTGACCGTCTGCACGTGTTTCTTGAATTTATCGATCGAAACACACTGCGCGTAATCCAGCTTTATATTCTTTCCAATAACGGGATGAAGACGCTGATCGCCCCTGAAGGGGAGCCTACCATCCGGTTTAACCTGCCAGACGGGGCGCAGAATCTGGAGATCCAGAACGGCGCTCTGGGAGAGCGCTACATTCCCCTGCCGGGTGGTTTCGGCGATACCATTGCGCTGCGCCCCGGCCAGGGGGCCTATCAGGCGATGTTTGCCTTTGAGATGCCCTACCAGCGCAGTCTGGACCTGGTGCAGCCGATGTCGCTGCCGACAAACGCTGTTGTCGTTCTGGTTCCTGATGGCAGTATCAACGTCAAGGGTGAAAACCTGCAGGACACCGGACGGCGCGAAGTGGATGGTATGACCTATCGTATGTTCAGCCGCGGCGGGCTGGCTGCAGGTGATCCACTGCGGTTGACGATCAGCGGGCGATACAGCGATCCCAACGCAGCGTTGTTCAACATCGGGTCCAGCTCGGATCTGCTGGTGGGGGCAGGCGTGTTCGGACTGGCGCTGATCGCAGCAGGAATCATCCTCTACCGGCGAAGCTCCGAGAGCGTGGAGGAAGAACTAGAAACCGGGGAGACGCCGGATGAGGAACCTGTGCTGGATGACGCGCCCGACAGCTTGATGGACGCCATCCTGGCTCTGGACGATCTGTATCAGGAAGGGAAGCTGCCTGAAGAAGCTTACCTCCAGCGCCGGCGGGCGCTGAAAGAACGGCTGCGCCGGGTCATTGGCACAGGGGCAGGGGAATAAGCGCGGCATGAAGATGATCGAAGTGCGCAAGCTGGTGAAGCGCTTTGGGTTGAAAACCGTGCTGCGCGGACTGGATTTTGAGGTGCAGCAGGGGGAGTTCGTGGCTTTACTGGGACCCAATGGAGCCGGCAAAACCACCTTCTTGCGCATCCTGGCCTCGCTTGCGCGCCCGGCTCTGGGAGAAGTCTTTATCGCCGGGTACCGGCTGCCGGACCAGGCTTCAGCTGTACGCCGTCACCTGGGCGTGGTGTCTCACCAGCCCCTGCTCTATGGGGATCTGACCGCCGAAGAGAATCTGCAGTTTTTCGGCCGTTTGTATGGTGTTGCCAACCTGAACCGGCGTGTTCAAGAAGTACTTGAACTGGTCGGTCTGGCAGGCCGCCGTCGTGATCTTGTGCGCACCTTTTCGCGCGGCATGCAGCAGCGTCTGGCGATCGGCCGGGCTGTGCTCCATGATCCGCAGGTGATGCTCTTTGACGAACCGCATACCGGACTGGACCAGGATGCCAGCGCGATGCTGGATCAGGTATTGAGAGAGGTCGCCGCGCGTGGACGCACGGTGGTGATGACCTCGCACGACCTGGCGCGTACCGCCGATCTGGCTTCGCGGTTTGACATCCTCTCACGGGGGAAAATCACGGCTTCGGTGCGGCGCAGCGAAATCGACCCTGATCAACTGCTGGCTTATTACCGCCAGTCTCTGGAAAAGGCGTAATCTGTGAAGAGCCGCGCTGAAGAAATCCTTACGACCGAACAGCCCGTTCAGGGGCGCACCTCGATCCTGAGCGATTATATGCGGGCGCTTTCAGCCGTGGTGTGGAAAGACCTGGCCGCCGAACTGCGCAGCCGGGAGCTTTTCTCGGCCATGATGGTTTTCGCCCTGCTGGTGATTTTGATCTTTAACTTCGCTCTGGAACTGGATGCTGCGACGCGCTCCAGCGTTACGTCCGGCGTGCTGTGGGTCACCTTTGCTTTTGCGGGTACGCTGGGCCTGAACCGTTCCATGGCAATCGAGAAGGACCGCGGCTGCCTGGACGGGCTGCTCCTGGCTCCGGTGGACCGCAGCGCGATATATTTTGGCAAAGTCATCGGCAACCTGATCTTCATGTTCATCGTGGAGGTCATCATTCTGCCGGTTTACAGCGTGCTGTACAACACCAACCTGTTCAACCCCGGCCTGCTGCTGGTGATTTTGCTCGGGTCGATTGGGTACGTTGTCGTTGGCACCCTGCTCTCTACAATGGCCGTCCAGGCGCGCACTCGCGATATTTTGCTGCCGATCCTGCTCTTCCCGGTGATGATTCCAATCTTCATCGCTTCGGTAAAGGCCAGCAGCGGTTTCCTGGACGGGCTGGAAATGGAGATGATCTCGCCCTGGTTGAATTTGCTGCTCGTTTACGATGTGATCTTTACTGCGGTGGCATTTATGCTTTTTGATTATATTGTGGAGGAATAGCCAAAGGAACAGCTTCTGGTGAGGAGAAAACCTGTATGGAATCTAAACCCCGTTTGCTTTCGATCCTGGATGTGGTTACCGCGTTGATGCTGCTGGCTGCGACGGCGCTGGTCTTCTTTTACGCGCCGGTCGAGGCGGTGATGGGGCAGGTGCAGAAAGTATTCTATTTCCATGTGGCTTCTGGCTGGGTGGGAATGCTTTCGTTCATGACCGCGGCAGCGGCAGGAATTATTTACCTGATGCGCGGCAGCAGTAACTGGGATATCGTGGGCGTAGCAGCAGTCGAGATTGGGATCGCGTTTTCATTTATCAACATCGTCACCGGTTCGATCTGGGCTCGACCAATCTGGAACACCTGGTGGACCTGGGATCCGCGCCTGACGACCGCCACGATCATGCTGCTGATTTATCTGGCCTATTTGATGCTGCGGTCGGGAATCGAAGATCCCAACCGCAGAGCCCGCTTTGGCGCCGTATATGCCATTGTTGGCTTTGTCAGCGTGCCGCTCACATTCTTCTCTGCGCGTCTGTTTCGCACCATCCACCCGGTGGTGATCGGCAGCAACCAGCCCGGAGCGGAGGGGAGTTTCGATATGACGCCGCTCATGCTGCAGGTGTTCCTTTTCAGCCTGCTGACCTTCACGGTGGTGTATGCTGACCTGCTGTGGCACCGTATTCGCCTTGGGAAGCTGGCCGAAAAAGTTGAGCAATTAAAGCTCAAAACGATGTCATAAGGGAGACAGGAAATGTTGTTCTTACTGCAGGAAGGCCCTGCCGAGACACTTGATTTTATGATCGCTGGATATGTGGTCATATTCAGCGTGATGTTAATCTACCTGGTCAGCTTAATTGTACGGCGCCGCAATCTGCAGCGTGATCTTGAGATTCTGAAGGAAATTGAGGCTCAAGAGAGCGCAGATGCCCCGGAAGGTTCAGATCGCCTGAACACAGCAGCGACCGGATTGATCGGTCAACAGGATTAATTTACCGGGCGCCTGAGATTTTCAGGCGCCCGGTCTTTTATTTTTCAGGATGGGGGGCTAAGAGCACCAGGCTGACCGGACCCAGGATCAGCAGCCACATGGCGGCAGGCAGTCCTGCCTGCCCGGCTACCCAGCCAATTGCCGTCGTTAATGCTGCAAGCCCCATCGCAGCAAGCGAGGTGACTGCCATTACCGTGCCCGAACGCCCGGGGATGGACGCATAAGCTTCCCCCTGGAGCACGGCGTACCAGCCGGCAGTGGTGAAAGGCAGGATCACCAGCAGTGCGATTTTCACCAGGATCCAGGGGGAGAGCAGCAGGGCTGCATACACGAGGATCGAGAAAGCTGCGGTGACGCGCACCACACTGCGCCCCGAGAAGCGCTCGAGCAGAGGAATGGCGACAATGTCAGCCACCAGGTTGGCCGTCATATAGACGCCAAAAATCAGGCTGGCCTGGGCGGCAGAGAGGCCGGCGCTGTCGGTCAGGTACAGGGTGAGATAGCCAGCGAGGACATCCTGCAGCAGGTCCGAGAGTTCCAGCAGGACCATCCAGCGCATCAGCGGCCTGTGCCGCAGAGCATAGGCCAGATTTTCCCAGAGGATTCGTAGCTCTGGGATGTTTTCTTTATCCTCACTGTCTGTATGATGTTTGGGACGGGGAAAAGCCCGGGCCGAGATCAGCAGGACCAGGATAAGCGCCAGGCCGGCAGCGCCGACAAACAACCAGCGCCAGCCGATGGCCAGGGCAAAAGCTCCGGCGACCAGGAGCGGCCCGAGCAGGCTGCCGGCTGAACCGGCAGCCGTCCAGCGCGCCATCATCTGCGGCTCACGCCCGGGATTCAGGTCCATCAGCGTGGCCTGCGATAGCGAGACGAAAGCGCCGCTGGCAGGGTAGCTCAGGATGACCGCGATCAGCAGGATGGGAAAGGAAGGCGAGCCAGCCTTGAGCAGCATCGCAGTGGCGATTAACACGCCGCCGCCGATCACCAGCCTTTTTCGCAGCCGTGTATCGCCCAGAAGCATCATAAATGGCTCGACGACGGCGCTGACCAGGTTGGCCGCGCCATACATCAGGCCGATTTGTGCATACGTCAGATTGAGATCCGTGCGGATGGCTGGCAGCGCGGCTCCCAGAATACCAAACGCGAGTTCGTCAAAGAACTCAATAAGCAGGAACAGCACCGTCAGGGAGACCGCCTGTTTTCTGAACAGCGCTCCGGTAGCTTTAATTTCGAAACTGCGTTTAACCATAAATACCTCCTTCGAACGAATGTGACGGGAAGAGAAAACAGCATCATTCGTCCAAAAGAGGCGGAGCGCGCCCGGGTGGTTGTGGGCTTAAGAATTAACGGGGAGGGTGGAAGATCTCGACCATGCGAGCATTATATCAGGATATCGAGTGTCCGAATAGGTGTGGATATACTGCACAGGATACAGAGTTCTTCTCGTGCAGGGCTGCCGGGCACCAGTTTTGATACCGCTGGTGGTCGGGGATATAATTAAGACAGGGTGGATAATAAAAGGTTGGTATCTCTGAATTACGAGGAATCGAGATGAGCTATATTGTGTCGACGGCTACGGCATTTCCTCCTCACTATTATCAACAGGAGGAAATCCTGGCCTGGTTATCGGATTTGTGGTCCGGGCAGGAGAGCCGCATAGCACGATTAGAGCAGTTTCACCGCAACGCCATGGTCAGCGGCCGCCATCTGGCTTTACCGATCGATAAATATGCCGATCTACGCGGTTTTGGGGAGAAAAATGACGCCTGGATCGAGGCTGCTCTGGACCTGGGGGAGAAGGTGATCTGCAAACTGCTGGACGCTGCCGGATTGACATCGGGAGATATCCAGCAGCTTCTGTTCACCACCGTAACCGGAATCGCCGTGCCATCCATTGACGCACGCCTGATGAACCGCATCCCCTTTTCTACTACACTGAAACGTGTGCCGCTGTTCGGTCTGGGCTGTATGGGCGGCGCAGCGGGGATCGCCCGGCAGGCTGATTACCTGCACGGGCACCAGCAGGATGCCGCAGTGCTGCTGTCTATCGAGCTGTGCTCCCTGACGCTGCAGCACGATGATCTCACTGCCGCCAATATGGTTTCCAGCAGTCTGTTTGGAGATGGCGCGGCGGCTGTTTTGATGGTCGGTGATGAACATCCGCTGGCCAGAGAAGGTATGGCGCGGGTGATCGACAGCCAGTCGGTCTTCTTTCCACGGACTGAATACATTATGGGCTGGGAGGTGCGCGACAGCGGCTTGAAAATGCTCCTCAGCTCGGATGTGGCTGAAATTGTGCAAAACAACCTGCTCCCGCCGATGGAAGCATTCCTGGCCCGGCACGGGCTGCAGGTGAGCAATGTTGACCACTGGATCGTACATCCCGGTGGACCGCGTGTGATCGAGGCAATGGAGCAGGCCCTTGCGCTGCGCCCGGACGCGCTGGACATCACCCGGAATAGCCTGAGGACTGTGGGCAACCTGTCTTCAGCCTCGGTGCTCTCCGTGCTTGATGAAACCCTGCGCACCTGCCAGCCACCGGCCGGCTCGAATGGCCTGATCCTGGCTATGGGACCGGCATTCAGTGCAGAAATGGTGCTGGTGCGATGGTGACGCGTATCCTGTTTACGGTACTGGTTGCAGGGCTGGCGGTACAGCGCCTGGTCGAGCTGCGCTGGAGCCGGCGCAATGAACAGGAGATCCTGAAGCGCGGCGGGCGCGAGCATGCCCCGGTCCAGTTCGAGTGGATGAAAGTCCTGCACACAACATGGTTCGTTTCGATGCTGGTTGAGGTCTTTGCCCTGAAGCGTAAATTTCCCCCGCTCCTAGCATCGGTAGCTGTGCTGACCCTGGCTGTGGGACAATCGCTGCGCTACGCGGCGATTCGCACGCTTGGCTGGCGCTGGTCGGTGCGGGTGATGACGCTGCCGCACCTGCCCCCGGTGAGTGACGGCATTTACCGCCACATCCGCCATCCTAATTACCTGGGGGTGGCGCTTGAGATCCTGGCCGTTCCCCTGATTCACGGCGCTTATCTAACCGCCCTGATCTTCAGCCTGGCAAACGGGCTGCTGCTGCGCGCCCGCATCCAGCAGGAGGAACAGGCAATGAACGAGGCCAATCATTATGAGATGTATTTCCGCGAGCGGCCGCGCTGGTTCCCACGCCTGTTCCGGTCGGAGTGAGTTTTGTACGATTGGGATGTGGTGATCGCCGGCGCAGGTCCGGCCGGCCTGGCTGCCGGAATGGTGTTCGCAGACAGCGGACTGAGGACACTGGTCTGCGAGAAAAAACGTCTCCCGCTGGACAAAGCCTGTGGTGAAGGGGTGATGCCGCCCGGGGCAGCCGTCCTGCAGCGCCTGGGCATTTATGAGCTGCTGCCTCCTGGCGGCTTTGCTCCGTTTCAGGGGATCCGTTTCTATTCGCCGGCAGGGCGCTGCGCCAGTGGTGTCTTTCGAGAAGGTCCTGGTCTCGGAATTGACCGCCGCATCCTTTCTAAAGCCCTGGCTCAGCGCGCCCGGTCTACCGCTGGCCTGACGATGTGGGAAGAGGCGCCGGTAGAGGGTTTCGACCGGGAGTCAGGGAGCCTTCGTGTGCAGGTAAAAGGAGAAACCCTGTCCACCCGCCTGCTGGTTGGGGCGGACGGACTGCATTCACGCCTGCGGCGATTAAGTGGGGTCCATATGGCGTGCAGGCGCCACAACCGCTGGGGAATACGCCAGCATTTTCACGTGCGGCCGTGGAGCGATTTCGTCGAGGTTTACTGGGCACAGGGAGCGGAAGCGTACATCACCCCCTGCGGCGCCGAGATGGTGAACGTCGCCTTTCTGTGGGATGCAGACCGGCAGGACGGCCGGGCAGCAGGGCGATCCCTTTTTGACTCATTGATGGACAAATTCCCTGAGCTGAGAAGCCGCCTGGACGGCGCCGAACCGGCAGGCCCCCCCGCTGCCGCGGGGCCTCTCGAACAGCGGGCGAAAAGCCCCATTGGGGACGGTGTGCTGCTGATTGGGGATGCTGCAGGTTATCTGGACGCGCGTACCGGCGAGGGCATCAGCATTGCTCTGGCGCAGGCGCTGGCGCTGCAGGATACGGTCGTGCCGCTCCTCTGCCGTCAGGATGGGATGCTTACTGCGGCTGAACTGGCTGGCTACCTGCAGGTCCACCGAAAAATAGTGCGGCCTTATTATCTGATTACCGGAAAGGTGCTGGCGCTGAGCCGGCACCCTCGCATGGTAGAAGGGGCAATCTCCCTGCTCAGCCGCTTCCCGGGGCTTTTCCAGCGCCTGCTGTCGATGAATATGGGCCCAGGGTGGTAAATCGTCTTATACCCTGCGGTTCAAAGATCTGGCAGACTCGCCCTAACTCACTTCAAGGCTGTGGGCAGGTAGATTTTTACAGGTAAATCAGCTGGAGGGGGAGGGGTGGGAGATGGCCCAGACATACTGGCGCACTGGCCTTCGATGGACCCCTCGACGATGTTGCCCTCACCGACCGGCGGCGGGTTATTCGCGGAGCACTGCAGATCACCGTCAATGCGATTGTTGGTGATCGTCAGCCCGCCTGTGTTCTGGAAGGCCTGTAAATTACCGCCGATGGTATTGTTGTCCGCCCGCAAAGCCCCGCTGTTTTCATCAAACTGCAGGTCACCGTCAATATCTACGGACAGGATGTTTGATGATCCGGACTGGAAGATCTGGATGTTTCCACCGACCGTCGAATTCGCCTGGACGTCGACACGCGCTGCGTCCTCGGCCTGAACATTTCCATCAACGTCCACCTGATTGGCGATCAGGGTGGCGTTGTTTTCAACCTGGATATTGCCTTCTACCACGGTGCCGTTCAGGGTGCAGGTTGCGTTGACGGGGACGATTACGTTGTCGACTGTGATCGCCCCGGTTGTTCCTGTGCAGATGTAATCATCTGCCAGTGCAGGATGATAACTGGCAAACATCAGGAACACGGCCAGTCCTGCGCTCAAGAATATCATTCGCCAACTCATGTGTTTTCGCATCTGGTCTCCTTTCGCCTGTCGGTCTATCCCCCTGCCAGCAAGCGGTCCACCGTTTCATTATAACGATATACTCTCGTCTGCTTCCCGGTCCAATCTAAGAGGTTTGTTAGAGGCGACCAGTGAAGTTTTATGCTGAGCAGTGTGGCGGTTAGACAGCTGAGCAGCAGGCGGTGACCGCGCCTGCCCTGGTCGCCGCTGCGAAGGGAGATGTGGTAAACTCTTAAACCGCGCTGCGGCAGCGTAACCTGACAGCGGGTTTTTTCAGATGCCCGCTGTTTCGAAAGTACAAGTAGAAAAGACTGGAAAGCCGCTGCCAAAAACCCTGGATTTGAAAGATGTTTACCGGGCGAATACAGCCCGACCGTAAATGGACGAAAAAACACTCCAGACACTTGAATATCATAAAATACTCGACCGCCTGGCCGCCTACACGTCTTTTGCCGTCTCGGCCGATAAAGCGCGCGCCCTGCGGCCGACCGCAAATATCGATCTGGCCCGCCAGCGGCTGGAGGAGACCACCGAGGCTGTTCAGCTTCTGGTCACGCATGCGGATCTGAGCATTGGAGGTGCCAGAGACATACGCGGCCCGGTGGACCTTGCCCGGCGCGGTGGTGTACTGACGCCAGCGGACCTGCTGGACATCAAATACACACTGGTAGCGGCGCGCACGCTGGTGCGCACCTTCGAGCGCCTGTCTTCGCAGTATCCACGGCTGGCGGATATCGTTCTGAAAATGACGGCCCCGCTGGGGTTGATCGATGCCATTTCCCGGGCGATCTCAGAGCGCGGCGAAATCCTCGATTCAGCCTCCGAACGGCTGGGCCAGATCCGCGGCGAACTGCGCATCGCATATGAGCGCCTGATGACCAAACTGCAGCGCATGGTGAGCGATCCGAATAATGCTGCTATCCTGCAGGATGCAATCATCACCCAGCGGGATGGGCGCTACGTGCTGCCACTGCGTGCGGAATTTAAAGGGCGCATCAAGGCCATTGTGCACGACCAGTCCGCCTCTGGGGCGACGCTGTTCGTTGAACCCCTGGCAGTCGTGGAGCTGAACAACCAGTACCGTGAGCTGCAGCTCGCAGAACGAGACGAGGAACGGCGCATTCTGGCTGAGCTGTCGCGCCAGGTGGGTGAGAAAGCGGATGAAACGCTGGCTACCGTGGACGTCGTCGCCGAGCTGGATCTGGCGCTGGCGCGCGGTAAGTACGCCGAGGCCCTGAACGCCACTGCGCCTGTCCTTCACCCGATTCGCCCTCCGAAAAAAACTGAGGATGCGAACGGCCGGGAAGAACCCGGTACACGCCATCCGGGGAGCGTAATCCGGCTGCTCGAGGCGCGCCATCCCCTGCTCGACCCGCAGACCGTTGTCCCTGTGGATGTGGAGCTGGATCAGGAGACCTATGCGCTGGTCATCACAGGGCCCAACACCGGTGGGAAGACGGTCACGCTGAAAACCGTCGGTTTGCTGGCGCTGATGGCGCAGTCAGGCATGCACATCCCCGCGCATTCAGGGTCTGAGATCAGCGTTTTTCGCAACATCTATGCGGATATCGGCGATGAGCAGTCCATCGAGCAGTCCCTTTCGACCTTTTCGGGGCATGTGACCAACATCATTCGCATCCTGCAGCGCGCCGATCCCCAGTGCCTGGTGATTCTGGATGAACTGGGTGCTGGAACCGACCCGCAGGAAGGCGCGGCTCTGGCACGTGCCATCCTCAAACACCTGCTACGGCGCGGCATTACCACACTGGTCACCACCCACCATCCGGAGTTAAAGACCTTTGCCCATGCTACCCGGGGAGTGGTAAATGCCAGTGTGGAGTTCGATCTGGAAACGCTGCGCCCGACGTACCGCCTGACCATCGGTCTGCCCGGGCGCTCGAACGCGCTCGCAATTGCAGAGCGGCTCGGTATGCCCAGAGCGATCATCCAGGATGCTCGCGCGGAGATCAACCCGGAAGAACTGCACGCCGATACGCTGCTGGACGAAATCTACCGCCAGCGTGATCTGGCGCGGGAAGCTCGCGAAAACGCAGAAAAGGCCCGAAAAGAAGCGGAACGCCTGCGCAGTGAGCTGTACGAACGGCTGGAAAAGATCGAGGACGAGCGCCGCAGTATTCTGGAAGAAGCCCGACAGGAAGCCGAGAGGGAGATCGAGAAGCTGCAGGAAGAACTCCGTGAAGCGCGCCGGGCTCTGGCACGCGCCCGCCAGCCCCTGGACGTCATCGAGGCTGTGGAAGAAAAGGTTGAGGCGGTGCAGGAGAAGGTGCAGAAGCCTGTTGAGCGGATGAAACCGGAAGGGACGCTGCCCCTGACGCGCCCGATCCGCCTGGGTGATAAAGTCCGTCTGCGCACGCTGGGCACGCAGGGAGTGGTCACTGCATTGAGTGAGGAAGAGGCTGAGGTGCAGGTGGGGGTGCTGCGCGTGCGCGCCCGGCTGGGTGATCTGCAGCATGCCAGCGGAAGCGCGCCGGCGGAGGAGAAAACAACCCGTCAGGCGGCGGCTTCCGGATCCACCGGCGCCCGGCGGACAGATCTGTTCCCAGCCTCACCCGGAATGGAGCTGGACCTGCGCGGGCAGCGGGCCGAAGACGCCCTGGACGCGCTGGACCGCTACCTGGACGCCGCTTATCTGGCGGGACTGCCTTTCGTGCGCATCATCCATGGCAAAGGGACGGGGCGTCTGCGTGAAGTCGTCCGCCAGACCCTGAGCGCGCATCCCAACGTGAAAACGTATGAATCAGGCGGCGATCGAGAAGGCGGCGAGGGGGTCACGATCGCGAAGTTGAATAACGCTTAGGCTTAAAAGTGAAGGGCGGCTCACGGGCCGCCCTTTTTTCATGCTCACCATCTATACGACAAACTGACCATTCTTGTAAAACAGCTCTCCGTCCACCCAGATCTCGCTGTTGTCGCGCATATCGCAGATCATATCCCAGTGGATGGAGGATTCGTTCTTGCCGCCGATTTCCGGGAAGCCTGCGCCGACCGCCAGGTGGATGCTGCCGCCGATTTTTTCATCGAACAGAATGCTGCGGGTGAACTTCTGGATGCTGTAGTTGGTGCCAATGGCGAATTCACCCAGATAGCGTGCACCGGCGTCGCTGTCGAGCATGGCCAGCAGATAATCTTCGTTTTTCGCGGCGCGGGCGTTTACCACCTTTCCATCCTTGAATTCGAGTTCAATCCCATCCACCTCGCGTCCCAGGTGTATCGCCGGGTAGGTGAAGCGAATCCAGCCGTTAGCCGAATCTTCCAGCGGGCTGGTGTAAATCTCACCGCTGGGGACGTTGTGGGTCGCTGTGCTGTTGATAAAGCTGCGTCCGGCGATCGACAGCTTCAGGTCGCAGTTCGGCCCGCGCACCACAACTTCCTGCTTGCCCTTCAACCATTCCACCAGGCGCTGCTGTTTTTGTTCAACGTCGATCCAGGCCTGAATCGGGTCGGGCTGGTCGGCGAAAGTTGCTGCGTAAACAAAATCCTCATATTCACGCAGGCTCATATCCGCATCCTGGGCATAGGCCGGGCAGGGATACTGGGTCAGTGTCCAGCGCAGGCTGCCGGAGGCAGAGCGCTGCATGTAGGTGTTGAACAGGCTGCGCCGGGCCAGGCCGAAGGCCTGCATCTTCTTCGGATCGACGCCGGTCAGTACACGGGTGTTGCTGGAGGCCATAATCACAATGCGCACATCCGCCTGTTCATAGAGGATCTTATCGACTGGAGAGATCCACTGTATCTGGTCCTCGTTCATCTCCTGCAGGGCGATCTCCGTAATATCATCACTGGAGAACTGCAGTGTTGGCCGTCCGCCAGCCTTGAGGACATGACGGACGACTTCTTTTACCAGAGGCTGGGCAATGATGTTGGATTCAATCCAAACCCAGTCTCCCGGTTTGACCTTCGTCGAGTACTGAACGAGTATCTTTGCCAGGTTTTCTATTCTTGGATCTCCCATTGCTGGTTTCCTCCTGATGCGGCATACCAGGCAGTCTGCCCCGGTTGAGCGGCTGCCGGATGCTCCAGTCTCGGTGCCCGGGCTTTCACCACGTGGATCTTACAAGCCCGTCATCAATACGAGATGAATGCAGCAATTATAAACCCTGCCCTTAACTGATGCTACAATTGGTCTGTCAAATGAACCGAATCCTGCGGAAATGCCTGCTATCCCTGATCGGCGTCTGCTGTCTGGCAGCCTGCAGCCCGGGGCCGGCAGTCCCTACTGCAACAGTCACCCTGCCCGACACGCCAGTTCCCACGCGCACGGCCACCCTCACCCCGACAGCAACGGCCACCGCGACGGTTACGCCATCGCCCACGCCAACTCCCACGGCCACGCTGACCCCCACCCCGCTGCTGCTGGTGCTGGAAGGGACGCCTTTACCGGATGTTCTGGAAGCGATCGTGCCCGCCAGCGCAGATGATGTCTCCGGCCTGGCAGCCCTGCAGGGCGATCCGGTTCTGGACTTTGCCTGGACTCCTGACGGAAGCACACTGGCTGTGGCGCATGGGGATACCATCGCGCTTTACGAAGTGCGCAGCCGACTGCTGGCCCGCAGCCTGTACCCCGCCGGAGGGGGTGTCGTGCGGATCGCATTCAGCCCGGATGGCAGATGGCTGGTGGCGGCGAGCCAGTACGGATCGGAGGATACGAGTTACGCAGGCAACCTGCAGCTCTGGGCCGGGCCTTTCTGGCAGCCGCTGGGGATCCTGGCAGGCTTCGACCGGGCGATCAGCGATATTGCCTTCTCACCGGATGGGAGGACCTTCGCGGCCACCCTTACCGGCCCGGCTTTTCAGGATGACAGCCTGACTTTCTGGCCGACTGACGCATGGGAAATATCCGGTGAATGGAAGATCAGCCAGGCCCTTAAGGTCGTTTTTTCACCGGACGGCCTGTACCTGGCCATATCTCCCGACCGCTATGCGATCAAGATCTGGTCACTGGAGGATGAGTTTCAGCTGCTCTACGATCTGCCCACTTCCTTTACCGGTGAGGTCAGCACGATGGTTTTCTCACCGGAGAGAGCAATCCTGGCGACGGGACATTATGACGGAACGATCCGCCTGTGGGATGTCAGCTCGGGGGATCTGCTGCACAGCATGGAGCTCGAAGGGCAGGAGGTAGTGCAGAGCCTGGCGTTCAACCCGCAGGGTAACCTGCTCGCTTCGGGAAGCAGCTACGAAGGCAATAACATCCACCTGTGGGATGTGGACAGCGGCGTGCTGCTGCACACACTGGAAGGGCATACCAGCGGCGTGGTCGATCTGATTTTCTCCCCGGACGGCCAGATCCTGGTTTCTGGCTCGTACGACGGCACCATTCGCCTGTGGGGGGTGCGCCCGTGAAGCGCTCTCTGGTGTTGATTTTCCTGGCCGTGCTGCTGGCGGCCTGCAGCACGCCTGGAACGGTCACCAGCGCGCCGCCGCCTGACACGCCCACGCCGACCAGACCTGTGGATGTCCCTGCGTCACAGGAGCCAGCTCCTCCGGAGCCGGAGGTTACTCCCAGCAGTGAAGTCCCTCCTACCCCTATCCCTCCAGAGGAACCCGCACAGGCGGAAGAGATTCGCTTCCAGTCCTGGGAACTGGTTACAGCGCTGGCCTGGTCAACGGATGGAGAACTGCTGGCAGCAGCCGCGGGCAACCAGATCTATGTCATCGAACCTGATACCCTTGAACCGCTGGCACAACTGCCAGTAGGCGCGCTGAGCCCCAGCCTGTCCTTCCACCCTCAGGACCGGCTGCTTGCGGCAGCCGCCCGGGACGGCAGGGTGCGCATCTGGAATTTGTCTTCGCCTGAGAAGGCAGGTGAACCAGATGTAACGCTCGATGCGCACAAGAAGGGGGCGAACGTGGTCGCTTTCAGCCATGCAGGGGACCAGCTCGCCACGGGTGGCAACGATGCGGTGGTGCGCATCTGGGATTTGCAAACCCGGGAACGCCTGGCAGAGATCATTGGAGGCACTTTTTCGGTGCCGGATCTGGTGTACCAGCCAGATGGGAACATCCTGGGGATCATCAACGGCGCACTGCTGCGCTGGCGCGAGCCTGTCTCCGGTCGTATGCTGGGCGCGTACCAGTCGCCAACAGGAGAAGATGTCCCCTTCTACAGCGCAGCTCTCAGCCCCGACGGCAGCACGCTCGCCATGGGCGACCACCAAAACCGGATCTGGATCTGGGACTTAACCGTGGGGTTGGGAGATAAGCCGGAAAAAACGCCGCAGCCGCAGATCTGGCAAATTCCTGCCAAAACCACAGGCTCTGCGGCACTGGTATGGGATCTGGCGTTCAGCCCGTCTGGCGAACTGCTCGCCTCATCGAGCGGCGACGGAAAGGTGCGTCTGTGGGATGCCCGGCAGGGGGAACTGCTGGAAGAAATCTCCGCACACAGCCTGGCTGCCACCAGCCTTGCGTTTCGTCCGGATGGGGCTGTGCTGGCATCAGGAGGCCTGGACGGAGCAGTGAGGCTCTGGCAGATCGATCCCGAGGGCCGTTAGACCGGCGGCAGCCAGATACGCGTCAGATAATCCCCCATCGTCAGAAAAATCAGAATCCCCAACCAGAAGAAACCGAGCAGTGCGAAGATGCGGACTATGGCGCTGCTAGCGCGCACGTGCATAAAAAACAGGATCACGAGCACCGCCTTAATCACAGCGATGGTCAACGCGATGACCGGATTCAGCCAGCCGGCATCGAGAAAGGCCGCGCCCACGGTGGCTGTCAGCAGCACAAGCAGGCCGAGATACACCAGGAAGTATGTTCTACGTGAGACCGGTTGGTGGTTCATGAGGCTCGATCAATCAGATACAGCAGTGGGAAGATAAAAATCCATACGATGTCGACAAAATGCCAGTAGAGGCCCATGTTCTCGATGGCAGAGTAATCGGCAGCCGAATAGCGTTTGAACAGATTGGCCTGCACAATCAGAAATGCAATTACAAGCAGCCCAAGGAGCATGTGGAGAAGGTGCAGACCGGTCATGGCAAAGTACAGGCTGAAGAAAATCTGACCGGGTCTCTCATCTGCGGAAAGGGTTAACAGCTGTTCCCGGTTTGGGAACAGTCCTTCGTTGATGACGTGCAGGTATTCCGTGCCTTTTATTCCGATAAACGCCAGCCCGAGCAGCATCGTGAGGAGTAAAAAGAGCGTCAATGCTCTGCGGCTGCCGGCCTGGATGGCGTGTACGGCCAGAGCCATGGTAAAACTGCTGGTCAGCAGTATGGCAGTGTTGATGGTGCCGAGGACCAGGTCAAGCTCCCGGCTGGCCGTGGCGAACACCTGTGGGTACAGCCAGCGGTAGACCAGATAAATCGTGAAAAGCCCGCCGAAGAACATGACCTCACTGGCCAGGAACACCCACATCCCCAGGCGGTTGAGCTCCAGCTTTTCTTCCGGGGTCTGGTAATGCACCTCGACCGCGCCGCCTGTCGTTGTGGTCTCACTCATCTTCATCGTCCTCAGGAAAGTCTGTATAAGCTTCCGCTGTCACCACCGGGATGGTAGAGAAATTCTCTGTAGGCGGCGGCGATGATGTTGTCCATTCCAGCCCGCTGACTCTCCAGGGGTTTGGGCCCACCCGTTCGCCGGTGCGCAGCGACCAGATGAGGTAAATGAGCGGCAGCAGATATCCCAAAGAGACAATGGATGCACCGGCTGTGGACATTACATTCAGCACCTGGAACTCCTCAGGATAGGTGGCATAGCGCCGCGGCATCCCCTGGTAGCCCAGGATGAACTGGGGGAAGAAGGTCAGGTTAAAGCCGGCAAAGATCAATGCGGCAGAAATGCGTCCCCACCATTCCGGATAGGTGCGCCCGCTGATTTTCGGCCACCAGTAGTGGATCCCTCCCAGGTAAGCCATGACCGAGGCGCCGACCATGATGTAATGGAAGTGGGCGACGACAAAATAAGTGTCGTGTACATGCACGTCCAGGGCCAGTGAAGCGACAAACAGACCGGTAAGACCACCGATCACGAAAAGGCCGATAAAGCCCAGCGCGTAAAGCATGGGGGTATCCAGAGAGATTGAGCCTTTATACAGTGTGGCCGTCCAGTTGAAAACCTTAACAGCAGACGGGATGGCCACCAGGAAGCTCAACCCTGAGAAGATGGCGGCATTGAAAGCCGACTGTCCGGCGACGAACATATGGTGTCCCCAAACCAGGAAACCGATGAAAGCAATGGCCAGACTGGCCAGCGCAACGAAGGTGTAGCCAAACACGCGCCGGCGGCTGAACGCGGCGATGAGTTCGCTGATCACCCCCATGGCCGGCAGCACCATGATGTACACTGCCGGATGCGAGTAGAACCAGAACAGGTGCTGGAAGAGAACCGGATCCCCGCCCCGGCTGGGGTCGAAGATACCGATCCCCAGCAACCGCTCGGCCACAACCAGCAGCAGAGAGACGCCCAGCACAGGAGTGGCCAGGATGAAAATCAGGCTGGTGGCATAGTGCGACCAGACAAACAGCGGCAGCCGTGACCAGGTCATGCCAGGGGCGCGCAGTTTATGGATGGTGACGATGAAATTCAGACCGGTCAAAATCGTCGAGATGCCGGCGATGAACACGCCCACAATGGTGGCGACCACCGCCGTGTTGGTGTAACCGCTGCTGTAAGGGGTGTAGAAGGTCCACCCAGTATCGACACCGCCGAACACCACAGCGCCAAAGGTGATAAAACCGCCAATCATGAACAGATACCAGCTCGCCAGATTCAGGCGGGGGTAGGCCAGGTCGCGGGCACCGATCATCAATGGGATCAGAAAATTGCCGAGCACCGAGGGGATCGCCGGCACCAGGAAGAAGAAGATCATGATGATCCCGTGGACGGTGAACAGGCGGTTGTAATTATCTAAACTGACCAGGTCCGCCTGGGGAGTGAGCAGCTCCAGGCGGAAGAGCACGGCTGCAAAACCGCCCACGAAGAAGAAAAAGGTGATGGAGATCATGTAAAGCACTGCGATGCGCTTATGGTCGAGCGTCAGCAGCCAGGACCGGGCGGTATAGCCGGCGTTCAGATAATTTTCACGGAAACGGTCGAATGTAATGGAAGCCATAGACAGGTGCGTGTCCTTTCCTCACTGCTGTCCTTCTGCGCCTGCCCCGAGGGACTGTATGTAGGCGACCAGTTCAAGAAGCTGCTCTTCGGTGATGCGGCCTTCATAGGTGGGCATGATGGGGGCATATCCGGCCACGATTTTCTCGCTCGGGAATAGGATCGATTCACGAATGTAACTTTCATCCGCAATAACATTTTCTCCGCTTTCGAGGGGTCTGGGCTGGCCAAAGATACCAGCCAGATCGGGGGCGGTGGCATTTGGCTCCCCTGTATGGCACCCGCTGCATCCTAACTGGGAGAAGAGCTGCTCTCCGGCATCGGACAGGGGTACCTCAGCGGCGGTTCCACTGGACAGCCAGGCCTGGTAATCGCTCTGCTCCATGACCACCACTTTTCCGATCATGCGAGAATGATTGGTGCCGCAGTATTCAGCGCAGAACAGGTGGTACTCGCCCGGCCTGGTGGCTTCGAACCAGAGATTGGTGTAGCGACCGGGGATAACGTCGTACTTCAGACGGAATGCAGGGATGAAGAAGCTGTGGATCACGTCCTGCGAGATCATGGTCAGCCTCACGGGCACATTGACCGGCACATGCAGCTCATTAATCTCCCGGCGTCCTTCCGGATGCTGGGCCTTCCACATCCACTGCTGGCCAACCACGTAAATATCAAGTGCATCGGCGGGCGGAGTGTTGATATTGAAGTACACCGAAGCAGCGCCTAAAAATGAACCCATACCCAGTACGAGCAGACCCAGCATCCAGCTCAACTCGACCTTCAGGTTGGTATCGGGCGGGTTGCTGCGGTCCACCCGGGCGCCGCGGCGGTAGCGAATGCCGAAATATATGATCAGGATAACGACAATGGTGGTGAAGAACAGACCCAGGGCGATCTCGGCAGCAAAGATAAAATCCACCTGACCGGCAACCGTGGAGGCCTGCTGCGGGAAGAGCGGCAGTTGAGGCAGGCCGGGGATATCAGGGAATCCTGGCATGACGATCTTCCTTCTGTTCGGGTTTCATTTCGTGCGCCTCCCTACACGCCCGGTGTAATATCCAGCGGACCCGGGCGGCTGCGCTCCCTCCACAACATGAGCAGGATCAGCCCGGAGAGCAGCAGCACCGTGCCCACGGCTACCAGACGGAGCACGTTCTGGATCAGGAGCGTGTACTTTCCTGTGGCCGGATTGTAGGAATAGCAGAGCAGGAAGGCCCGGTCGATCAGCGAGCCGATCCTTTCCTGAGAGGCCTCTACAAGTCCCAGGCGTAAGTCCTGAGCGGTGTAATTGAAGCCGAAGAAATAGCGTGAAATTTTCCCCTGTGGGGTGATGAGGACCAGCCCCGTGGGGTGAGAATACTCGTCGAGCGCAGGGTCGTACACATAGCTGAAACCGATCGATTCTGCCAGCCGGTCGATTTCCGCCTGCCGGCCGGTGAGGAAATGCCAGCCCTGCTCCGCTCCCGGGCGCTGGTACTCGCTCAGCAGGGCAGCTTTCTTACGGGCTGCGATTTCGGGCGTCTCACGGGGGTCGATGCTGAGGGTGACCACTTCATACTGCTCGCCGATATTGAAGCGCAGTTCTCGCAGGACCCGGGTAATGTTGGCCAGCGCCAGGTCGCAAAGCATGGGGCACTCGTAGTAAGCCAGCAGCAGGATTACCGGGCGGTTATTGAAATAATCCTCCAGACGGACGGACGTCCCGTTTTCGTCTGTAAAGGTAAGGTCCAGGGGAACCGCCTCGTTCAGCCGCTGGTCAAAAGCGACATCCTTCACCGGGTCGGGGGTGGGCTCCTGCGCCACGGCCCTGGCGAAAGACAGCAGCACAAGGATCAATATCGTGGATCGCAGGATCTTCCAGTAACTGCTTCTCATGATTCCTTTTCCTGTGAGGCTTCTCCTGTGAGTTAAGCTGTCACAGCGCTCGATAATCCCCACTGTTTCAAACGGATCGCAGGGCGCACCCGCAGCCCGATGGCCATACGGCGGCAGGATTAATCCCCCAGCGAAACGATATAGTCAACCAGGGCTTGCAGTTCTTCTTCGCTCACCCTGTTTTCGTAAGATGGCATGATAGGCTGGTAGCCGGCGACGATCCTGGCGTTGGGGTTCAGGATCGATTCGGCCAGATAAGCCTCATCTGCTGTTACGGTCTGGCCTCCTTCCAGGGGCACCTCTTCACCGTACAGACCCACCAGGGAAGGAGCGATATCCGTAGATGTCTGCTGGTGGCAGCTACTGCAGCCTAACTCCTGAAACAACGCCGCACCGGGCTGTCCCGCCCCGGCCGGTGGACCGGGCGTACGTGGGGCTTCCGTGGGGAACGGGGGGAAAGTTCCCTGAAATAGCGGCGTACCTGGAGGAGCTTGAGTCGGGCTGAAGGCAAAGCCGCTGTCCCCGGCGAAGCGCGTTGGCACATTTGCCGGCGTTACCGGCAGCCCCTGCGCGGCGATCAGGTCCATGGCGGCATCGATGGGTATGCGAGCGCGGCCGCTCTGCTCGTCGATTTCAAACCCACGCAGGCGGGCATCCTCGGTGAGGCGCAGGATTTGCATGTCCCTTTCCGGCGCGACCTGCAGGCCGGGCTGACCCGTAAACAGACCTTCAGGGAGCACTGTGACCAGCTTTTCTCCGGGCCGTGTTCCAGTCACCGAAAAGAAGGCGACGGTCAGGCAGATATGGACCAGGCCGCCGAGGATAATGACGGCAAAGATCCCGAGGAAGAGATTGCGGATGCTCAGATAGGCGGGTGATTCGGCTCGCGCAGGATCTTCTCCGTGGATTGTTCTCCCCAGCTGGGGTTCCCGGTTTTCTCCATTCTCATCCATTTCAATAACCTGCCTGTTTTTCCCCGCGGTTCAACTCTGCTGGCCGGCGGCGGATCAGGGCTGCCTGCGGAGTACGGCTGAGGTGCCAGACAAAAGCGGCCGCCCACAGCCCTCCCAGTGCCACCGGAGCGACCAGGTCCATCCAATCGATGGAAAACCGGGCGGGGTGAAAAGCCGGCGCCACCGTCCAGAAGGTTTCGAAAAGGCGCATCAGTAAAATCAAGATCGCAAGAAATGCCAGGATGCGAGGACTGCGCTTGGTGCTGAGCGGCAGCAGGATCAGGAAGGGCAGCACAAACTGTACGACGATCACGATGAGCTGCACCACCAGCCAGCCGCCGGTGACACGAGAGAGGTACCAGAGCACCTCACGGGGTATGTTGCCGGACCAGATGATGACAAACTGCGAGTAAGCGATGTAAGCCCAGAAAATTACCCCCGAGAGCAGAAAGGCGCCCAGGTCCCGGAAGACCAGCGGGGTCATCATTTCCGTCAGAGGCCGTTCGCGGGCCAGGTACGGCAGCACTGCGAGACCCAGGGCAAAGCCTCCCAGGAGCTGTCCAGTGATCACCAGCAGTCCGAAGACCGAGGAAAGCCACTCCACCTCAAGCGACATGATCCAGTCGACCGAGGCAAAGGTCATGGTGAGTGTGTAGGCCAGGAAACCCAGTGCACTCAGGCGCTGGAAGGTGCGCCGCACCGGAGATTCGACATTGTATTCGGCGCGCTGTGCCCAGCGGCCTGCCACCCAGGCCAGCCCGATCCATATAAGGAAGTAAACCAGGGCGCGCAGAAGGAAGAAGGGTGTATTGAGATAGGCTGCTTTATGCTGCAAAATATCTGTAGACATCTCTGCAGGATTGGCCCATCGATAGAGAAAGGGCAGCCCAAAAATGATGGGGATAAAGAGCAGCGCCACCAGCCAGATGGTTTTATAGCCTGCTTCAAGCACCCGCCGGAGGGCGATCCCCCAGCGGCCGCCAACCAGGTAGTGCAGCAGTCCAACTCCCAGGCAGCCCAGCGCCAGCCCCAGGATCCATAAAAATGCGGTCAGGTAGGCCTGGAAAAAAGGCTGCGGCCCGCTGATGAAATAACCGGCAGCCAGCAGAGCACTGGCGAGCAGGCCAGCGACCAGTCCGGTCCTGCGCACTCGCTGCAGGGCTGGCTCCAGTCGTTCAACACTTTCGTAAATCAAATCGCTCATGGCTGCGAACCTGCCAGCTCATCCAGCAGTTCCTGGGGGATATCATCGACCACGGCATTCTGGCTCAACTGCAGTGCCTCGATATAGGCAGCGATCGCCCAGCGGTCAGCGGGTTTTATGCGTGAGTCGTAGGGATACATCTGACCAAAGCCTTCACTGATAACGTAAAAGAAATAGCCGGGAGGCGCCTCACGCAGGCGATCTTCGTGCAGCGATGGCGGTGGGCTGAAGCCGCGCTGGACGATCATTCCGTCTCCATATCCGGCATAACCGTGGCAGGGTGAACAGAAAATGTCATACCGCTCCCGCCCTCTCTCAAGGACCTCACGGGTGATCTCAAACGGGTAAGCGTCCACAAATTCTCCAGCTTCATCCTGCCCGGTGAAGAAGAAGCTCTGTTCGGAAAAAGCGCCCTGAGGAACCGTTTCTGGGACCAGCGGGCGTGAAGACCGTCCGTCAATAAAAAAATCGCTGGGTTCGTACGGCTCGTAGCGCGGCTGGTTGCTCATATCATCACAGCCGGCGATGAGCAGCAGGACCACAGCCAGGCCGAACGTGATGGACAGGCGCATCCCCCTGTTTGGCGGATATCTTTGAGCATCGGGTAATCTCATAAGCTACGGCTCGATGACGCTGACATCATTTGGGTTCAAACTTTCCAGAAATTCAAGCGTTTTTTCCAGGTCAAACAGCGGGTCACTGGCTTCAATGGCCAGGAAAAAGTGAGTGCGCGAGGCCAGCTCGAAGGAGGGCACATGAAACACCGGGTGGTACGGCTGCGGCAGGCCGTTGAGTGCAAACATGCCCAGCACTGCAGCAAAGGCGGCGAAAAGGATGGTCATCTCGAAGGTGATGGGGATGTACGCTGGCCAGCTGTGCAGCGGGCGCCCTCCGACATTGATCGGGTAATCGATCACGGTGGCGTAGTACTGCATAAAATATCCCGCCAGCGCTCCGGTGATGCCACCTCCTAAGACCACCAGCGGCAGCGCGGTGCGCCGCATACCTAGTGCTTCCGACAGCCCTTCAACCGGGAAGGGAGAGTAGGCGTCCATGCGGCGGTAGCCCTGTTCATACGCCCGGTGGGCGGCTTCGAGGAGGGCCTCCGGTTTTTCAAATTCAGCCATCAGGCCGTAGACTCTGGGGATCGGGGAAGAAGGGTTCTCAGTCACCATGGGCCTCCTGTTCCTGTACCAGCTCGCGCATCTCGAAAATGGATATGACCGGCAGGAAGCGGATAAAGAGGAAGATCAGGGCGAAGAAAAGTCCGATCGTTCCCAGGAAGGTGGAGAAATCCCAGAAGGTGGGGATGAAGACATGCCATGAGGACGGCAGGTAATCGTGGTACAGCCCGCCGACGATGATCATGAAGCGTTCTAACCACATCCCGATGTTGATGATGATCGAGATGATAAACAGGGCCAGTGGACTGCGGCGGATGCGGATCGACCAGAACAACTGCGGCACAAGCACGTTGAAAACCAGCATGGCAATGTAAAAAGGCCCGTACTCGCCGACGAGGCGGTTGTAATAGGTTGCGATTTCAAACTCGTCGCCGCTGTACCAGGCCATAAAGTTTTCCATCAGATAGCCGTAGGCCACAATCAGGCCCATCGCCAGCATGACCTTGGCCATGTTATCCAGATGGCGGAGGGTGATGAAATCCTCCAGGTCGTAAAACCGCCGCAGCGGGATGGCGATGGTCAGCACCATAGCGAACCCTGAAAAGACTGCACCGGCCACGAAATAGGGCGGAAAGATGGTGGCATGCCAGCCAGGGACAATGGAATAGGCGAAATCCAGACCAATGATGCTGTGGACGGAGATCACCAGGGGTGTGGCAATGGCTGCCATCAGAAAATAAGCGGTTTGATAGCGGTGCCAGTGCAGGGCCGACCCGCGCCAGCCCATTGCAAAGATGCCGTAGATGATCTGCCAGATGCGCGAACGGGCCCGGTCGCGCAGGGTAGCCAGGTCGGGGATCAGGCCCATGTACCAGAACAGCGCTGAAACAATCCCGTATGTTCCGATGGCGAAGGCATCCCAGACGAGCGGACTGCGGAACTGCGGCCACAGCCCCATCGTGTTGGGATAAGGGAAGATGTAGTAAGCGAACAGCGGGCGGCCCAGATGCAGCAGGGGAAAGAGGGCGGCATTGGCCACGGCGAACAGGGTCATGGCCTCGGCAAAGCGGTTGATGGACGTGCGCCAGTCCTGGCGGAAGAGCAGAAGAATGGCTGAGATCAACGTGCCGGCGTGGCCAATTCCGATCCACCACACCAGGTTGGTGATATCGAATGCCCAGCCCACCGGGACGTTCAGGCCCCAGATGCCGACTCCACGGGCGAATAGATACAGGACGGAGATCATAAGCGCCTGGAGCAGGATAAACGAAATGGCGAATCCCACCCACCAGAAGCGAGAGGTGCGGCGGGTGAGCACAATCTGCGATATATTGTCCGTAACCGAAGCAAAGGTATGCCCGGGTTTCAGAACGGGTATTTGCTCGATACGGCGGTCCGGTTCCTGTCTATCCATATCCGCGTCCTGTGGGTCTGCGCTGATCAGGTCTGCCCTTCGAGAGGCGGCAGGTTGGGGTTCGGATTGCGAAGCCGTGCCAGATAGCTGGTGCGGGGCTGGGTCCCTAATTCAGCAAGCAGACCGTAATTTAAGGGCTGTTCTTTCATCCGGCGCACCTGGCTGTCTTCCCGGTTGATATCGCCAAATACGATGGCCTGGGCCGGGCAGGCCTGCTGACAGGCGGTCACCACATCTCCCTCATCGATCTCGCGCCCCTCCGCTTTTGCACGAATGCGTGCATCGGAGATCCGCTGGATGCAGTAGGTGCATTTTTCCATCACGCCCCGGCTGCGCACGGTGACATCCGGATTGCGCCAGAGCTTCAGCGGGATAATGTTCTCGTCTACGTAATCGAGGAAATTGAAGCGCCGCACTTTGTAAGGGCAGTTATTCGAGCAGTAGCGAGTGCCGATGCAGCGGGCGTAAACCATTTCGTTCAGCCCTTCGCTGTCGTGCAGAGTGGCGTTCACCGGGCAGACCGGTTCACAGGGCGCTTTTTCACAGTGCATGCAGAGCACGGGCTGGTTCAGGATCTCCGGATTGTCCAGATCGCCTTCGAAGTAGCGGTCGATGCGCAGCCAGTGCATCTCGCGGCCGATCAGGACCTGCTCCTTGCCGACCACAGGAATGTTGTTCTCGACCTGGCAGGCCATCACACAGGCGTTACAGCCGGTGCAGGCGCTCAGGTTGATCGCCATCCCCCATGCGTTGCCGGTATATTCAAATTCTGGAAATAGTGATGGCATCTGCGGCACAACACCATCATCCTCGCTCCTGAGCGCCTCGGGGACTTCCAGTTCGTGCCCCATCTCGTTTACAAAATCCGGATTTTCCTGAAACTGGGCCAGGGTCCCGGTGCGGACGAGGTCGCGGCCTTCCATGCGGAAATGGTCCTGTGTAATAGCGAGAGAATAGCGCCGGGATGTAGGACGGATATCGACACCGCTGCCGCCCCAGGGGGCGTCGGAGGTGCGCAGGGCATAAGCGTTGACACCGGCGCCTTCCTGCACTTCACCGCCGGCCTGCCGCCCAAAGCCCAGATGTAATGTGATGGTATTTTCCGGCTGGCCGGGGAGGATCCACACGGGAGCCAGGATGGAACGCTGGCGGTAGGTGAGCTCGATCACCTGTTCGTTCTGCAGGTTCAGACGGGCCGCCAGGCGAGGGCTGATCAGGGCAGCGTTATCCCAGGTAAGTTTTGTCAGCGGACGGGGGAGTTCCTGCAGCCAGGCATTGTTGGCAAAGTTCCCGTCCCATACCGAGTAGTCGGGCAGGAAGAGGAGTTCGATTGTCTGCGTGTCTACCGGCTGGGGGGAGACCGCATTGGCGGCATCGAGGAAGTCGGGTCTAAGCGCAATACCCTCGCGGGGCAGCAGGCGCGTGCCGGCGATGACGCCTACATGCAGAGCGCGCCGCCAGAACTGGGTGAAAGTCTGCCCGTTTACCACCGGTTCGGGGGTCTGCTGGGCCTCTGTCTCCTCGCCAGCTTCCCCTTCCCCACCTTCCCCGGTCGGGGGTGCGGGTGTAGACGCCGGGCTTTCTTCCGGCAAGGCGGTTCCAGCCGGCCCACCTGCCAGGCCGGCAAACTGGCCTTCCCAAAATCTGCGCACAATATCGTACCCTTCTGCTGCAGGGCTGCCCAGCATCAGCGCCAGGAGTTCATGGCTGCTGTGATTGTTATAGAGGGGGAAAATCAGAGGCTGGATGATGGACACCGTGCCGTCACTGGCGCGTGTGTCCGACCACATCTCCAGGTAATGGGTGGCCGGGATATGCCAGTGGCATGCCCGGGCAGTTTCGTTTCGATAAAGGCCCAGATAGGCGCTTAACTTGGCCTGAGCCACGGCCTCGCCGAAGTTCAGGTCGGCAGGGGCGTCGTAAACCGGATTCCCGTCCAGAATCACAAGCAGTTCAACGCTTCCGTTCTGCAGGTCCTGGGTGAGCTCGCGCAGCGACTGCAGGTGGTTCACCGGCCGGGGTTCTACCGGGTCGGTGTAATAAACCGTGCTGCCCACATTCTCCAGCGCAGCGTTCAGGGCGTGCGCCAGTGCATGCACGATTGGCGGCTGCTGCGGGCCAGCCAGGACCAGACAGCGGCCCCGGTGGGCGTTCAGATCATCAGCCAGTGCTGCCAGCCAGGCTTCAGGCACCGGGCTGGCGGTTGGACCAGGGTCGACGGCGATGCCCATGCGGAAAGCAAGCCGGCGGGCGAAGACTTCAATCTGGGCCAAACTGAGCGCTACACGATGATCGGCGTTCGAACCGGTGAGTGAAAAGCTGCTCTCGATCATATACAGCCGGTTCATACTCCCCTCGCCCTCGCCCGGCCGGCGGCGGCCGCTGAACTCGCGCGTGTACCGCAGGGCGGCAGGTTCCAGGAACATGAAGTCATTGTCCAGTGATAGCACCACATCGGCAGCTTGAAAATTGTAGTGTGTATCGACGACTTCACCAAAAGCCAGGCGCGCCCCTTCGCGTTCGTTGTCCCTGTTTACAGGGCTGTACTGGTGCCAGCGCGCCTGCGGAAAGGCTTCCAGCAGAGCTCTGATCTGACTGGTAAGGGTGGGGGAGGTGATGGTCTGGGTGAGCAGCCGCAGTCCTGCGCCCTGCTGACCACGCTGGTTTTCGAGTGCCTGGAGCAGCTCAGCCTGGAAGGATTCCCAGGTGCGAATCTGCCCGCGATGGGTTACTGCCTGGGCACGGTCGGGATCATACAGGGTCAGGATGGACGCCTGAGTGAAGGCGTCTGTCGCCCCCAGGCTGTCCGGGTGCAGGGGGTTTCCTTCCACCTTGATCGGCCGCCCTTCGTGACTTTCCACCAGCACACCGCGCGCATAGCCATTCATTTCGAGTGCAGTGGCAAAATACAGCGGCTGCCCCGGGATCACTTCCTCCGGAGCCTCTACATAGGGCATGATTAATTCCACCGGCTGGGGTATACAGGCGCTCAGGCCCGCCAGGGCCAGCGGAGCCGCCAGCAGCTTGAGAAAATCGCGCCGGTTGAGGGATTTCACCCAGGACGTCTCGCGCGGAAACTCGCGGTGCAAAAACTCGAGGAACTCACTGCTTTCAGCCAGTTCTTCCAGGCTGATCCAGCTCCGCTTTCCGGGCTGCGCAGCGAGCTTTGCCCGGATTGCGGCCAGATCCAGGGGTTTTTTCTCGGGATGGGGATCAGAATCCATTACCTGTGACATATGTAGCAATCATCCAGTACGCTGCCGGGAGCAATATCGTATTCCTCTACCAGCCTGAGCCCCAGGGTCTGTTGATCCTGCGGGGGAACATATCCCATGGTGTATACCTCCTCTCTGGGGCGGATGTACCGTTCGGGGTTCCGGTGACATTCCAGGCAGAATTCCATGTAAAACGTCTCCGTTTTGCGGATGAGCGGCATCTGATCCACCCGTCCATGACAGGTCTCGCAGCCGACTCCTTTGGCAACGTGGATCTGGTGATCGAAGTAGGCGAAGTCCGGCAGGTCATGCACGCGGATCCAGGGGATGTATTCACCATTCTGAAAACTTTCGCGCACCATCGCCAGTGCCGGGCTGTCTGCGAAGATCTGACTATGACAGGTCATGCAGGTCTGGGTGGATGGGATACCGGCAAACCCCGATTCCTCTACCGAGGTATGGCAGTAGCGGCAGTCTATTCCGCGGCCGCTCACATGCGCCTGGTGGCTGAAATCCACCGGCTGCGCAACAACAACATTGACCCGGGATACATATGATGAGCGGAAAAAGAGAGTCAGGATACCTGCGATTCCGGCAAGGAAGAAAAGCGCGCCAAAAATGCTGACTCTGGAAAAAGGATTGGTGCTCGGATGGAAGATCTGAGGCATCAGGCTTGATTTATCAATTATCGAAATCTGATCTGGCAGGAATGGAGCCCGTTGTCTTTGATTTACCCGCCCCCATATATCACGGCAACGCGGTCTGTAACCCCCAATGAAATTCAGACCAAGTCTACCCCATTATAGCCCCATAATGCAAATTAATCATCCATTAAAACCGTTGATTCCGGGAAAGAAAAAATTACCGGTGATGACTGGAATCCGGAAGTAAATAAAAGACCCTCCGGCTGGCGGAGGGTCAGATCAATCCAGATCGTGAAGCAGCGGTTTGCTACAGGGTTGTCACCGAAGCGCCGTCACTGGCATGGCAGAGATAAACCTGGGTTTCCCGACCGGTTTTCTGAAGGTAACCGGCTTTCAGTCCGGCGATAAATTCATCGGCGAATTCTGCTTTCACCAGGTTGATCGTACAGCCGCCGAAACCGGCCCCAGTCAGCCGGGCGCCGTAGCAGCCGGGGAGTTCGCGGGTTAATTCGACAAGGGTGTCCAGTTCCGGGACGCTGACTTCATACAGGTCGCGCAGGCTGGCGTGGCCAGCGTACATGAGAGCGCCAAATGCATGGCTGTCATTACGCTTCAGGGCGTTCAAGGCCGACTCGACCCGGGCGATCTCTTTTACCACATGTTCCGCACGCTTGCTGATCTCGCGGGGGAGCTCAATACTGTAAGCGGCAAATTCTGTGGGCGAAATATCTCGCAGAGATTTAATATCGGGCAGGAAGCGCTTCAGCATTTCCACAGCCTGTTCACAGGCGGAACGCCGTTCGTTATAGGCTGAAGTGGTCAGCGAGCGGCGAACGCCCGAGTCGGCAATGACCAGCGCCGTGCCCGGTGGGAGAGGCGCCGGTTCCCATTCCAAACTGCGAGTATCGAAATAGAGCGCATGACCGGCAACGCCGTTGGCGCTGGCGAACTGGTCCATCAGCCCTGAATTGACGCCCACATAGACGTTTTCTGCCCGCTGGCAGTAGCGTGCCAGCGTCACTCCATCGGCTTCCCAACCGCCCAGCGTCCTCCATGCGGCAGCAAAGGCCACCTCAACCGCTGCCGAGGAGCTCAGACCGGCGCCGATGGGGACGTCAGAGGTGAAGACGCCCTGCATTCCCGTCACCCGCAGTCCTTCCTTCTGCAAGGACCAGGCGACTCCAGCCGGGTAGCGGGCCCAGCCCGGCAGCGGTTGGCCGTTGATATCGACTTTCTCCTCCAGATTCTCCAGCTTGAAGGTGACGCTTTCCTTGAGGTCCAGGGCGTGCAGGGTCACTGTGCTGTCACCGGTGCCCGCGGCTGCCAGGTAAACAGCCCGGTCAATTGCGGCGGGCAGCACGAGACCGTCGTTGTAGTCTACATGCTCGCCCAGAAGGTTAACTCTTCCCGGCGCACGCGCCAGCAGCGCGGGCTGTTTTGAAAAGATTTGTGTGAACGTATTTTGGATGTCCATTTTCCTCACTTTGTTGCCACTGCCAGCAGATTACCCAGGATCACCAGCCCGATGAGCACCCAGACCAGTCCAACTGAACCAGAACGGGCCGCAAAGTAAAGCGGAATGGAGGGCAGCATGGTGAGTAAAAACGCCAGCAGATGGACTCTGGTTTTGTTTTTTGAAAGCCAGTTCAGGATTTGGCTCACTTTCTCATACCCGGGGCGGCCTGGTCAGGGAGCGGAGACCAGAACACCAATCACCGTCATGGCGCTGCCAAGCAGCATGAGGATCAACACATACAGGGCCATTTTACGCATAACGACGCCTTCTTTGCCAGCCATACCTGCCGTGCTGGCGCCGACAACCACCTTGGTAGGCGCCATAACGGAGGCGATCCCGGCACCGGCGTTCTGTCCGGCCAGGATGATCGCGAGCGGATATCCCAGCAGCTCTGCTGTGCGCATCTGCAGGGCGGACAGAACGACATTCGAATTGGTATTACTGCCGGTCATAAAAGCCCCGATCCCGCCGATCCAGCCGGATGCGACGGGAAAAAACTCGCCCACTCCGCTGGCGATAGCTCGCGCCAGTGTATCGGTCATGCCTGAGTTTTCCATGATCACTGCCATGGTGACCATTGAAGCAATGCTAACCGATGATGAGAGCATGCCGCGAACGGTGCTGTTCGCGATGCGCTTCGCAGCGCCTGGCTGGTACATGCCCCGGGAACGAAAGAGCATGAACGTGATCAGCGAGGCATAGGTCAGCACGGCTCCTGTGTGCTGTAAGAGAGCCAGCGAGCGGCCGGGACCGGCTGGTGTGACAAAACCCATCGCGGTGACGGTTTCGGGAAACTGCACCTGGATGGTGAACTGCCGCAGAAAGTCTCGCACCGGTGGGAACACCTGGACCAGCAGGATGATCACCACCAGAATCGCGTAGCCGGACATAGATAGGGCCAGCTTTTTAAAGTCGATCGTCTGCAGGCCGGATTTTTCATCCTGAGGATTTCTGCGGTTGACCAGGAAGGCAAAGGCAATCCCAATCAGCAGGCCCGCCAGGCCGCCGGTCATGGTGGCAATGTTCCAGAACCCCAGGACAGCAACTCCGTACTGGCCAGCCAGCATCGCTGCACCCATGAGCAGGCTGGGGACGATCAGCCGCTGGACGGCTTCCCAGCCCTGGGCAATGTGGGCGATCATAGGCCCGGTTACCAGCGCAAAAATACCCAGAAAAAGCGCCGATTCTTTCACCAGCGTTTGTGTCGGCAGCCCGGTGGTGGCGAGCATGGCCTGGAAGGAAGAGCCCAGGGAGCCAAAGGTGACACCCCATCCATGGCCGATGGAAGGGATGATCACCGCATTCAACGGTGAAAAACCCAAACCGACCAGCATCGGCGCGGTGACAGCCACAGGCACGCCAAAGCCGCCGATCCCCTGCAGGAAGGATGCAAAGCCCCAGCCAATAATCAGGGCCTGCATCCCGGTGTCAGGGGTCAGTCGGGGGAGGAACTCGCCCATGATCCGGATTGCTCCGGACTCGTCCACGACCCGGAAGAGCAGGAATGCGGCCCATACGATCAGGAGCACGTCCACGCTCAACAGAAGCGCCCGGGCATGGGCGAAAGCCAGTAGTTCCGGGCCGGCGCCAAAAAAGAACAGCGCAATGAGCAGGGCGCTGAGATACCCGGCTCCGCCGGCCCGGGCTGCACTCCAGCGCAGCCCTACCATCAATATTAAGATGAGCAGAATGGGTGTCAGGGCGAATAGAAAGGCCATGGCAAAGGCGGCGCCGGAGCGTGCAGATCAGGATTTTAAGTAGATTCCCTGCGGATCCAGTTCCTCACGCAGAATGCGTAGTTCTTCCGCGGTCGGCGGCTCGGTTGTTTTCAGGTCAGGCGCCTGACGAAGATCCCAGCCGGTATTGGCGCGCACATCATCCAGGGTGGCTCCGGGATGCAGGGCGGTAAGCACCAGCTCTCCGCTTTCATCCGGCTCAAGGACGCCCAGATTCGTGACCACTGCAGCCGGCCCTTTCCCGCGCAGTCGAGCGGCATCGCGCTCGGCCCGGCCTCCCAGGAAACCGGCCGAAGTGCAGAAATCCACCTTTTCAGGGAAGCGCCGCTTCTGGTGGGGCGTGATGACATAGCAGCGGTTCGCCCAGGCGGCGATTTCCATCGAACCGCCCGAACCGGGCAGGCGGACCTTAGGATGTTCGTAATCACCGATCACGGTGGCGTTGATGTTTCCGAAGCGATCAATCTGTGCCCCGCCCAGAAATCCGACATCAACGTTACCGCGCTGCAGGTACAAGGCAAAAATATCGTACATGCTGCAGACTGCTGTCGCACCGCTGACCAGGGTCGGGTCCCCAATGGAGAGAGGGAGTCTTTCAGGCTGCGCTCCGATGACACCGGCCTCGTAGATCATCAACAGGTTGGTGGCATGGGTGCGGCGGGCCAGATTACAGGCCAGATTCGGCAGACCTACACCGACGAAGACGACATCGCCATCACGCAGCAGACGGGCGGCGTTGATGGTCATCAGTTCTGCGGAGGTATACGTGGTTACGCTGGTGTTCATGGCTGCCTCTTTCGATTAATAACGGCCGTAGTTCACGGTATCGCTGAGACGGCTCTCCACCTTCAGTCGTGCGTGGACCTCAGGCCCGAGCTTTTCCCAGTATTCTGCGCGATCTGTCACGCCGTAGACCCATTCGTCCAGATATGCTTTGACTTCATCAGCGTTCCTGCTGATTTTATCCCATGCCAGATAAAACTCATTATCGCGGTCGTAATAACCCTGGGTGTAGGACGGGTGACAGGCATAGGGCACGTGGCAGACAGCGTCGACGATCACGCCAGGGATCAGCGTGCGGTTGGGATCAGAGCGGATCACTTCTTCCGGGACAATCTCCTCGGCCGTCAGAATGACATGCCGGGCAGCGAAGGCGGCTTCTTTCTGCTCCCCAATGATGCCCCAGATCTGAGCGTTGCCGTGTTCGTCAGCGCGCTGCACGTGAACAATGGCGACATCCGGGTTCAAAGCCGGGACGACCACCACTTCCTGACCCGAATATGGATCCGTAATCCGGCGGTAGTTCGGATTGGCGTTCTCCAGGTCGCGTGTGCCGGTTTGATTCATGGGCATAAAAGGCAGGCCGCTGGCGCCTGCCTGCAGGCGGGAGATCATGCCAAAATGAGAGTATTCCTCCCATTCGAGCCGGCCTGCCTCGATTTCTGCCCGGATAACGTGCAGAGAACCAACTCCGGGATTGCCCATATAAGAGAAAATGACCTTACGGGCACAGCCGGCTGCAACCATCTGGTCGTAAATGAGATCTGGCGTCGCGCGCGCCAGCACCAGATCTCGAAACCCCTGGCGGATGATCTCATGAGCGGCGGCAAAGGGGATAAGGTGAGTAAACCCGGCGGCGTAAATGGTATCTCCGTTTTTAACAAACTGCTGGATTGCGCTGGATAGAGAAAGGAGTTTGCTCATGGGGTCGTGGATCCTTTTTGAGAGCAGGCGCTGAGATTACTCTTCCCGGTTCCTGCGCCGGCCGCGAAGCAGCCTGAAGCGGCTCCTGGGCTGTTGTTCCGGACGCTTTCTCCACAACAAATAAATACCCAGGATAACGAGAGGCGTTCCCCAGCAAAAGAACTCGTAGGCCGGAGCATTCGCTGCATTCGTGGCGAAAAAGATGACGAGCAGGATAACACCGATGAACAGGAAAAAATGACCCAGCTGCCTTATCATAGGGAGAAAACAATTCTAGTAGTGCTGCTTCAGGGCCGGCGGAGGTCATACCGGTGGGTAATTATTCAGATAAACTTTCCCCGCCCCTGGTGGGGCGGGGCCTGGTGTGCAGTTTCGTTACTGCAGACGGGGACTATTCCGGGACTCGGGCTGTAACAAGACCCTGAGCGGCGTCCCCGATCTGCAGTGCTGGTGGTTATTCGACGAGATTGTGGATCTGCTCGTGCATGTAGAGCGGCAGATAGTAGAGACCACCGCCGTTCTTACCGGTGGAACCCGATCCTTTCCAGCCGCCGAAAGGCTGGAAGCCAGGCCAGGCGCCCGTGGTAGCGCCCTGCGGCCGGTTGGCATAGGTTACACCTGCCTGAATGTTGTCAAAGAACCATTTTGCCTCTTCTTTCGTACCATAGAAGCCGGCTGTCAGCCCGTAGTTGACGTTGTTGGCCTCCTCCATGGCGCGGTCCAGGTTGGGGACACGGGCCAGGGTGGTGATGGGCAGGAACATTTCGTACTTCCACAGGCGGTGATCCAGAGGCAGGTCAGCTACCAGGGTGGGGGTGCAGAAATAGCCGCGGGCATATTCGCCGTCCGTCAGGACTTTGCCGCCGGTCAGGAAGGTCCCGGCCTGAGAGAGTTCCTCGGTGAAGTTCTTGAAGTCCTGATAGGCTTTCTGATTGATGACCGGTCCCATATAGACTGAGCGGTCGGTGGGATCGCCGATTTTGATTTTGTTGGTCAGATCAACCAGACGTTCGGTGAGCTCATCATATACGGGTTCTTCAATGTATACCCGTGAAGCTGCGGAGCATTTCTGCCCCTGCAGACCAAACGCGGAGCGCATGATGCCAATAGCAGCTTTTTCCAGATCTGCGTTGCGTGAAACAATGGTGGGATTCTTCCCGCCAAGCTCCAGAATGGTGGGGCGGACATATGGGCCCCTGGCGAAATCGCGGAAGATTTTCATGCCCACGTCGTAAGAACCGGTGAAGGTGATGCCATCGACCAGTGGGCTGTCGACCAGAGCCTGCCCCAGTGTGCTTCCCGGGCCGGTGATGAAGTTGAAGACCCCTTCAGGGAGGCCAGCATCGCGGAAGCATTCAGCAAGCAGGCGGACGGTAAAGGGGGTATCGGTGGCGGGTTTCATCACAATGGTATTGCCCGCCACAAGAGCAGCTCCGGCCGGGCCGCCGGTCAGCGCGCTGGGGAAGTTGAAAGGACTTACGACCAGCCAGACGCCGTAGGGCTTAAGGACGGAGTAGTTGGTGGATTTGAAACCGACCAGGGGATCGCGGCCCATCTCGACCACATAACCGTCGTTCTTTTCCATCATGTCGCAGGAGTAGCGAATCAGATCGGCGGTTTCAGCGACGTCGCCGAGCGCCTCCATGCGGTTCTTGCCCACCTCCATGGCCATAACCGCTCCGATCTCGAAGATGCGCTTCTCGATCTGCTCGATGGCCTTGCGCATCAAGGCGACGCGGTCCTGCCATTTCATCTTGCTCCACATGGGGAAAGCCGCGCGGGCAGCTTTGAGAGCCCGTTCGGCATCCTCTGCTGTTCCTTTCTGGAACACGCCCAGAACGACATCCGTGTTTGCAGGACTGCGTGATTCGAATTTCTCAGCGGCGAAAACATCTTCGCCGTTGATGATCATGCCGTACTCCTGCCCCAGCCGGGCTTTGACTGCTTCCAACGCCTCGTCAAATCGTTCATGCAGCTCTTCCGGGGGATTGAACATTGTGGCGTAGGTCAGTTTGAAAGTCTCAGCCATTCGAGTTGCCTCCTCATATGCAGTTGATCGGATGGTTCACGCTTACTTGACGGGTGGTCTTGCTTCATTAAGTATAGCCGAGGCGGCTTATCTCGTCAAAAGAATGATGAGAGGATCAAATATCTGCCAGACAACCAATTTGTGTTGCAACTCTGGGGATTTTGCGCTAAACTCATGATGTTCACATCGAGAGAAGCAAGCCTGAGAAAGGGGTGCAGGTGTTCTATCATTACCAGACGACTTTTGTTGGCGTCGATCCGACTGCAGGCAAAAGACCGTTCGCCTACGCAGCCCTGGATCACGAATTGAAGCTCCTGGCCCTGGGTCATGGTAGTATCGACGATGTCCTGGCTTTTCTCGCCGGTCAGCGGCAGGCGTTTGTGGCCGTCAGTGCTCCCCGGCGGCCGAACCTGCAGTTGCTGGAACGCAGCGAGGTGCGCGCCAGCCTGTCGCCGCCCCCGAAGCCGGGGCGCTGGTTTGACTTCCGCCTGTGCGAATACCTTCTTCGCCAGCATAACATCAGCACCCCACAAACGTCATCCAGCGTGGAGAAATGCCCCAACTGGATGAAAGTAGGCTTCCACTTTTACAGCCGGCTGGAGGGGATGGGGTACCGTCCCTATCCGGATGAAGAATGCCCGCTGCAGTATATGGAAGTCTATCCCCATGCCTGTTTTACGACCCTGCTGGGCCTGATCCCCTTCCCGAAGAATTCTCTCGAAGGACGCCTGCAGCGCCAGCTGATACTTCATGAGTTGAAAATCAATGTGCGCGATGCGATGGAAGTGTTCGAGGAGATCACCCGCTACCGTTTGCTGAACGGGATTCTCCCAACCGACCATATGTACAAGCCAGCTGAACTGGATGCGCTGGTGTCTGCTTATACAGCCTGGCTCGCTGCACTGCAGCCCGATCAGGTACTGCGTATCGGTGACCGTGAAGAAGGTGAACTGGTCTTACCGGTCGCTGAATTAAAGGCGCGCTACGAAGCGAAGAAGAATTGACTGTACCCCAATCCTGATACAGATCCCAACTGAAGAAACGAATCTATCATTATGCCAAAACACGCTGTTAAGTTAATCGTGAATCCGAATGCTGACTTTGGGCGCGCCTGGCATGCGGCCAGGGACCTGCGGTCGATTGTAGATGAGTTTGGTGGTGCTGACTGGAGCGGTACCGTTTATCCGACACACGCGACAGAACTGGCCTACCAGGCGGCGGAGGAAGGTTATGAATTGATCATTTCCCTGGGCGGTGATGGGACCCTGCACGAAGTGATTAACGGCCTGATGCAGGTGCCGCCCGAAAAGAGACCGCGGGTCGGCGTGGTCCCTCTGGGTTCAGGGAACGATTTCGCTCATTCGATGGGCATCGACAAGCGTTCTGTTGTCGCCATGCGGCAGGTTTTTACTGGTAAGCCACAGCCGGTCGACGTGATGCGCATCTGCGATGACAGCGGGCGCTGCGAATACGTGCATAACACACTGGGCATCGGCTTTGATGCGATCGTGCTCATTCGCTCGCGGCAGGTTCCGATCGGGCGAGGTTTCTTCAGCTACCTGGTCGGTGTGTTCCAGACCATCCTGCTCAACCATACGCCCATGCGGATGGAGGTGCAGACGGATCAGGAGCAGTGGTCCAGAGAACTGCTGATGTTTACCGTCTGCAATGGACGCAGAGAAGGGGGGGGATTCATGCTGGCGCCTGACGCCCGGCTGGATGACGGGCTTGTGGATTATGTGGGAGTAGAAGAAGTGACCAAGCTGCAAATGGTCCAGCTTCTGCCGAAGTTCCTGAACGGCAAACATATCGGGTTGAAACCCGTACATACAGGCTGCTTTTCCTCCCTCAAACTACAGTCCAACCGGCCGCTGGTCGTCCATACCGATGGAGAGATCTTCGCCGGCTTCGGCATGGAAAAGTACTCTCTGACGATCGACGTGATCCCGAAAGCGATCGAAGTTATCATCTGAGATCCTGGGAAGGAACGGGTTGTGGAAATTCAAGTGCCCGACCTGGCCCATGCGTTACAGGGTCATGACCAAGGCTACTTGCGCATTGTCGCGGAATTATGGGGGATCTCTTTTGACGCAGCAGATGCTCGCAGCGGGTTAAAGCTGCTGGTATCTGCGCTGCACGACCGGGCTCTTGTATCCCGGGTGGTGAACAGTCTGCCGGAAGAAGCTCGCAGGGCGCTGGATGACCTTGCAGCGCAGAATGGCTACATGCCCTGGGCGCTGTTCACCCGCCGCTACGGCATGCTGCGCAGCATGGGCCCCGGCCGCCGGGACCGTGAGAAACCCTATCTGCAGCCGGTTTCGACTGCAGAGGTGCTGTGGTACCGGGCGTTGATCAGCCGGGCTTTTTTTGACACTCCCGATGGGCCGCAGGAGTTTGCTTTTATTCCCGAAGATCTGATGGATTGGATCCCACCGGCAGAAAATGCGCCGCGCTCTGCGTTGGGCCGGGCGGCATCTCCACTGGAGCGCAAACACCTGATTGCGAGCAGCGACTATATTCTCGATCACGCCTGCACCCTGCTGGCAGCGCTGCGGCTGGGGATGCCCCTGGAGGCGCTCGAGAAAGATGCAGCGGGATGGGGCGGCGGCTCGCCATATGCGCTCACGCCGTTGATCCTGCGCGATTTGCTGGCTGCAGCCGGTCTGCTGGATGAGGCTCTGATGCCGCGCCTGGAACCGGTGCGGGCTTTCCTGGAAGCCGGGAGAGGTGAAGCACTGGCCATCCTGGTAAGCGGGTGGCTGCGCAGTGATACTTTCAATGAACTGTTTTTACTGCCCGGACTGGAGATGGAAGGGGAATGGCGCAACCAGCCGCTGCAAACCCGCCTGCGTGTGCTGGACCTGCTGTCTACCGTCCCGGCGGATTCCTGGTGGAGCATTCCGGCATTCACACACGCGGTTTACCAGTCTTATCCCGACTTTCAGCGTCCGGCGGGTGACTATGATTCCTGGCATATCCGGGATCGAGAGCGTGGGGAGTTCCTGCGCGGGTTCGAACACTGGGAGCGGGTGGACGGCGCACTGCTGGACTATATCATCGCCGGCCCGCTTTTCTGGCTGGGGATCGTGGATCTGGCCGCTCCGGCCCCCGGTGGACCGGTGAGCGCTTTCCGCTTCAAAGCCTGGGCGAATGATCTGTTAAAGGGAACTGCTCCGCAGGGCCTGGCGCCTGAAAACCAGGCGATCACCGCCACCTCGGATGCGCGTCTGGTTGTGCCGCGACTGGCGCCGCGCTCTCTGCGCTATCAGCTCGCGCGTTTCAGTCAGTGGGAAAAGGCAGATGATGAGAAATACACGTACCGTCTGACGCCCGCTTCCCTCCTTAAAGCGCACGAACAGGGGCTGCGTCTTTCTCACCTGGTTGGCCTGCTGCGGCGTTACGCACGCACGGTGCCTCCCAGCCTGTATAAAGCTCTGGACCGCTGGGAAGAACACGGCAGCGAAGCCAGCGTGGAGAGCCTGGTGGTGCTGCGCCTGAGCAGTCCGAAGCTGCTGACCGAGCTGCGAAAATCACGCGCCGCGCGTTTTCTGGGCGACCCTCTGGGGCCTACCGCCGTGATCGTGCAGCCAGGCGCATGGAAAAAGGTGCTGGCCATCCTGGCGGAGCTTGGTTATCTTGGAGAGGCCCGCGTGCTGGAGGAAGACGATAATTAAAAAGCCGCCGGAGTAATCCTCATCCTGCAAATCAGGCAGGTTCTATCTGGCTTATGCTGCAATTTACAGCTCCCCCAGCATTTTTTTTGTGGGTGACAGCCAGTCATCGTCTGGATTACTCCGGCGTATGCAGTTGTAAAATTCACAATCTCATCTTAGCACTCTTTCACCACTCGTTTCACGTGATAGATGTCATATTCGTGATATGATATTTGTCAGGTGGGGGATGGTGAAAAGGACGATTGCTCCTGGTAGTAAAATAAAATGATGACCCTAGATTACCCTCACCGACGATTTAATCCCCTTACTCGTGAATGGGTGCTGGTATCCCCCCATCGCGCTCGCCGGCCCTGGTTAGGGCAGGTGGAAAAGACACCCGGGGAAGATCTCCCCGCCTATGACCCAACCTGTTACCTCTGCCCGGGAAATGAACGGGCGGGCGGGATTAAAAACCCTGAATACACATCTACCTTTGTTTTTGACAATGATTTCCCCGCCGTGCTGCGCCCGGAACAGGTGGAGCAGAACCCGGCTGCCCTGCCCGACTCACCTCTCTTCGCTGCGAAACCCGAGTACGGCACTGCCCGGGTGGTGTGTTTTTCGCCGCGGCATGACTTAACGCTGCCTGAACTCTCCCAGGAACAGGTGGAGGCCGTGGTTCGAACCTGGACAGAGCAGACGCGCGAACTGGGGGCCAGAGACTATGTGCGCTATGTGCAGGTCTTTGAGAACAAAGGCGCCATGATGGGGTGTTCGAACCCGCACCCACACAGCCAGATCTGGGCTGTCAGCCAGGTTCCCAATGAACCGGCGAAGGAGCTTGCAGCGCAGGCTGAATACTTGAAAGAGCACGGCTCCTGCCTGCTGTGCGATTATCTGGAAGAAGAGCGGCGCCTGGGCGAGCGAGTTATTGCCGAAAACGGGGGATTTACCGCCCTGGTTCCATTCTGGGCTGTCTGGCCTTTTGAAGTCATGCTGGTTGCCAGGCGCCACAGCGCTTCGCTCACTGATCTTACAGTCTCTGAGGTGAGCTTCCTGGCGGACATTATCCGCCGGATCACAGCACGCTATGATAATTTGTTCGAAATCTCATTCCCTTACTCGATGGGATTTCACCAGGCGCCCACCGATGGGGGTCGTTATGAAGGACAGCACCTGCATGTCCATTTTTACCCGCCGCTCCTGCGTTCGGCGACCGTGCGAAAGTTTATGGTAGGTTATGAAATGCTGGCCATGCCCCAGCGTGACCTGACCCCCGAGACGGCTGCCGAGCGGCTGAGAGGTTTAAGTGAACAGCACTACCGGCTGGTGAAAGCTGCATGAAGATTTATATCCCAAATTATCCAACAATATCCCACTTATATCCCACACCGGTATGCCTATGAATAAGCCCGTTGAAGTTCTGCTTATGGTCCCCTTTTCCGAACCGCTGCTGGCCAAGCTGCGCCGCGTTTCGCCGCGCCTGAACTTTACGGTGAGCAAAGCACGTAAGGCCAGTGATGTTTCGGATGAAATCTGGGAGCAGGTGGAAGTACTGTACACACACCAGGTGCTCCCCGAACCGGAGAAGGCGCCTAATTTACGGTGGATTCAATTCCACTGGTCAGGGATTAACCATGCGCTGGATGCACCTATCCTGCAGAAACCCGACCTGGTGGCCACCACATTGAGCGGAGCATCCGCCTCGCAGATGGCTGAATATGTCGTCATGATGCTCCTGGCGCTGGGACACAGCCTGCCAGAGATGATGGCCGCCCAGTGGCGAGGGGAGTGGATTAAGGAGCAGCGCGACCGGTTAAAGCGGCGGGAACTGCGCGACAGCACGGTGGGAATCGTCGGGTATGGCAGCATCGGGCGTCAGGTGGCGCGCCTGCTAACCCCATTTGGCGTCGAAATTCTGGCGACCAAACGTGACGTCATGCGGCCGGAGGATACCGGATATACACCCGAAGGCTGGGGGGATCCCGAGGGTGAGCTGGTCCGCCGCCTGTACCCGCATCAGGCGCTGCGCTCTATGATCAAGGAATGTGATTTTGTAATCGTCACGACTCCGCTGACCCCGGAGACGAGGGATCTCATCGGAGCGGAGGAGTTTGAAGCCTTCAAACCGGGTGCTTTTTTGATCGATGTATCCAGGGGTGGGGTTGTCAACCACCAGGCGCTTCTCACCGCCCTGAAAGAGAAAAAGATTGCCGGAGCTGCCCTGGATGTCTTCCCAGAAGAACCGCTGCCCGAAGACAGCCCGCTCTGGAAGATGCCAAACGTGATTGTCACGCCGCATATTGCAGGCACATCTCCGTTTTATGATGCCCGCGCGGCTGACCTGTTTGCCGAAAACCTGCACCGCTACCTGGCAGGGCTGCCGCTTTATAACCGCATCAACCTCGAACGGGGATATTAGAGAAACGAACGAAGATTACCCAGGTCCCGAGAGCCTGGGTGATCTTTTTTGAGGCCGGCAAAACTGCATATTCTGTACGCTCAAAACCGGATAAATCTCTAATAAAATAGGTCTGATTTGTACCCTCAGGTGAATGAAATTGAATTAAAATTTTTAGTGAGGGGGAAAATCGAGACCTGGAGGGTGCAGTGACATCTCAGAGTCCAGTCGAAGTTCCTGTTATTGGACAGCGAGACGAAACCGATATTGTAATTCGCACGAAGGGGTTGGGGAAACAGTTCGGCAGCGAAACTGCCGTGAAAGATGTGACCCTGTATGTGCCAAAGGGGAAGATCTTCGGATTCATCGGTCCCAGTGGGTCGGGAAAGACGACCACGATCCGTATGCTCACCGGATACTATGCGCCGACGGCTGGAGAGGTCACCGTCTTTGGCAAGCCGCCGTCTAAATTTTCTCAGAGCATGCGCGCCCGCATCGGCTACATGCCCCAGCTCTTTGTGCTTTACCCCAATCTTTCGGTATGGGAGAATTTGAATTTCGCAGCTTCCATCTATGGAATGAACTTCCGGCGATCGAAGAAGCTGAACGACGCTCTCGATTTTGTCGAGCTGCGCGAACATAAACACAAACTGGCGCGCGATATCTCCGGTGGTATGCAGCGCCGTTTGAGTCTGGCGGCTACCCTGGTGCATGAGCCCGAGCTGATCTTTCTGGATGAACCGACCGCCGGTATTGACCCGGTCCTGCGGACGCGTATCTGGGACCGGTTTAACTTTCTGAGGGACAGCGGCAGGACTCTTTTTGTGACCACGCAGTATGTCAGCGAAGCTGCATACTGCGATCTGGTAGGGGTGATGGGGGGAGGGACCCTGCTGATGGTAGATACGCCGCACGGACTGCGTTATCGCGCTTTTGGCGGCGATATCGTCGATTTACGCATTACAGACCAGGTAGAGTATGTGCTTATGCGCCAGCTGGAGGAACTGCCTGTAGTGCGCGGCCGCGTGCGCAGGACTTCCGATACCAGCGTGCGGTTGATCGTCAACGAGGCCAGCACTGCGGTTCCCGAACTGCTGGAATGGTGTCGTGGTAGAAGCTTACCGGTTGAATCGATTGAGGAATACCAGCCTCCCTTCGATGATGTGTTTGTGGAACTGGTGAAAAGGGAGAGGGGCGATGATTAGGTTCTGGCGCTCATTGATCCGCAGTTCATCCTTCCTGCGCAAAGAAGTTTTTGTCATTTTCAGGCAGCCCCGGCTGCTGATGACCCTGGTTCTGGGGCCGTTTTTAATTCTGCTTCTGTTTGGTATCGGGTATCGCAATGAGGCCCGTGCCCTGCGCACTCTGTTCGTTGCTGAGGCCAACAGTCCCATTGCGCAGCAGGTAGAAGAATATGCAACCACGCTGGGCCCACAGTTAATCTTCGCCGGCGTTACAGATGATGAGGAGGCCGCTTTGAACCGGCTCCGTCGGGGCGAAGTGGATGTGGTAGCCGTTACGCCGGTGAATGCCATGGAGAAGATCCGCAGCAACGAACCGGCCGTTTTTTCGCTTTACCACCGCGAGATCGATCCTTTCCAGGTGGAGTATGTAAATTACTTTGGGCAGATCTACATTGACGAGGTAAACCGCCGGGCCCTGATGGCCATTGCTCAGGAAGGGCAGATGGACGCATCCAATGTGCAGGATGATCTTGCTGAGGCTCGCCAGAACGCTTCCACTCTGCGGGAAGCCCTTCAGGCCGGCGATGAAAGCACAGCCCAGCAGAAGCGTGCCAGCCTGCGGGGTAACCTTGACGCTGTTTCTCTGGCGGTAGGGGCCAGCCTGGGTCTGCTGAGCGGTGTGGAACAAACCCTGGGTCCGAGCGATAACCCCGGACAGGTCAGTGAACTATTAAATACCCTGAGCAGCGCCAGCGAAAAGACCGAGTCACTGGGGGGAATGGACGGAGAACCTCAGGACAAAGACCAGCAGATTCAGAGAGTGACCGAGATCGAAGAGGATCTGGAAACCCTGGAATCTCGCCTGGACGAATTTACCAGTATCAGTCCGGATGTTCTGGTGCGCCCGTTTCGCAGCGAAGCACAGAGCATTGCGACCATCCAGCCGGATGCGGCCGATTTCTACACGCCTGCCGTAATCGCCCTGCTGCTGCAGCATCTGGCGGTTACCTTTGCTGCGCTTTCCATTGTACGTGAACGAACGGTGGGTACGATGGAGCTCTTCCGCGTTTCTCCACTCTCAGCAGGAGAAGCGCTGGTGGGGAAATATCTGAGCTACATGCTTTTCGGCGCCCTGATCATGGCGCTGCTTACCCTGCTCCTGATCTATGTCCTGCAGGTGCCCATGCTGGGCCGCTGGCTGGACTATGTCCTGGTTGTAGCAGCGCTGCTGTTTACCTCACTGGGCATCGGCTTCATCATTTCTCTGGTATCGTCCGATGAGAGCCAGGCCGTACAGTACACCATGATCGTGCTGCTGTTGAGCGTGTTCTTCAGCGGATTTTTACTCAGCCTGGATCTGATCTGGCAGCCTGTGCGGCTGGTTTCCTGGGCGGTTCCGACGACGTACGGGATCATCCTGCTGCGCGATATTTTCCTGCGCGGTCTGCCGCCCAATTACCAGTTCCTGCTGACCCTGTTTGCAATTGGCGCCGCCCTGTTCTTACTCTCTTGGTTATTGATGCGGCGGCTGGTAACCAGCCGTTGATTAATCGGCCGGACTGCTTCCCAGCCAGGCCTCGGCTTCGTTCAAATTCTCAACATTTCCGATCAGCGTCACCCGGTCTCCGGTTTCCAGGCGCGTGTTTCCATGCGGAATCAACAGGTCGCCATTGCGGCCGATGGAAAGTACAAGCAGATTTCCGGGCAGCCCCAAAGTTTTTAAGGGAATCCCCTGGGCAAACGGGTTGCGTACCCGAACTTCACGGACATCCTGACTGTCGGCGGTGGAGGTCAACAGCGTGAAGAGATCGGGGCTGCGCGCCATCATTCCTAAC
>JAAYXE010000100.1 GCA_012516075.1 Chloroflexota bacterium
CCCATCTGCTCTGCCACCCACCCGGCCTCGTTGAATTTCGCCTTCAAACGGGTGTTCACCACCTGGTGCCCGGCGGGGACCAGGCGCGCTTCCACCATTGCCTTCTCTTCCAGCACCATCTGCCGGAAGCGTTCGCGGTTGTCGAGCATCACAGTCAGCAGCACATCGCGCAGGATGCCGAGCAGGTCCTGTCCGTGGGCCGGCGTGGCCTTGCCGCGCAGGAACAGCCAGGCCGCGCTGCGCTCCTGCCCCCTTATCGCCGAGGTGAACGGGGCTGCGTGCACGCCGCCGGTGCTGCGCCCGATGCGCCGGGAGAGCTGTACGAAATCCTCATGCTCGGTGCCCATCTCCGTCAGCGCACGTCCGAACAGCGGCACATACGGCAGCATTTCCTGGGGCAGATTGTGCAGGTCGAATCCCAGGTCCAGGTAAATAATGCCGTTGGTGAAGATATCGTGGTACAGGACCTTTACACCCGCCTCTTCACTTACCTCGATCGGGATGCGCTTCACTTCGGGTTCCAGATCCTCCAGGCGCAGCGCAGGGATGCTGGCCAGCGCCTCGGGAGAGTCGGGGGCTTCCTGCCGCCGCTTCAGTTCTTTCGTCGCAGCGATGATGCCTTCCAGTTCCTCCTGCGACAGGGATTTGCGCACCTGTTCCAGGCGCTCGCGCTCCTCGGCCTCCATGCGCTGGCGCAGGGTGGGGTCCGGCCGCAGCACCACCGTCGAACGGTGGTTGTTATTCAGCATGTATTTGCGGATCAGTGTTTCAAAATACGGCTCACCGGCCTCCAGACGTTTGCGCAGGGCGTTCAGCGGCGCTTCGAATGCCAGCGGGGCGACCGGGTCGCCGTCGTGCAGCCAGGTGGTCAGCGAGCGCAGCATCAGCGCGATACCGCGCGGGAAGGAGCCCGTGTTGTTCTCGCGCAGGCGGAACTCGGTGGTGTTGAACGCTGCCTCCACCAGGTCGCGATCGATCCCGTTTTCCGCCAGGCTGCGCAGAGTATCCAGGATCAGGTTCTCCACCTTCTCCACATCCTCCTCGGCGATGCCCTTCAACCCGGTCGAGTAATACATCTGGCGCAGGTCGCTTTCCAGGCCCACGCCGGCCAGGTCTTCGCCGAGGCCCGAATCGATCAGCGCCTTGCGCAGCGGTGACCCCGATGTGCCGATCAGGATGTAGTCCAGAATGTGCAGCCCCAGGGTCAGCTCGGAATCGAACACCTCCGGGAGCAGGAAGTTGATCGTCACCATGGTCTTCTTGCCGCCCGCTGCCGCCTCGCTTTCATCCTCACCCACCGCGTACGGGATGGTCACCCTGCGCGGCTTGTCGAACGGCTTCTGCACCGCCACCTGCGAGTTCACCTCGATGCGCTCGAACTCGCGCAGGTACTCGTTCATGCGCCGCAGGCGTTCTTCGGGATCGTCGTCACCGTAGAAAAAGATGCGCGCGTTGGAAGGATGATAGTAGGTTTCGTGGAACCTCTTGAACTTTTCGTAAGTCAGGTCGGGGATGACGCGTGGATCGCCGCCCGAATCCACGCCGTACGTGGTGTCGGGGAACAGCGACTGCTGGCTGAAGCGGCTGAGCACGTTGTCGGGCGAGGAGTACGTCCCCTTCATCTCGTTGAAGACCACCCCTTTGTAAACCAGGGGGTCTTCCAGGCGCTCCAGCTCGTAATGCCAGCCCTCCTGCTGCAGGGTCTGCTCGGTGATCAGCGGGTGCAGCACGGCGTCCATGTACACGTCGATCAGGTTGTACAGGTCCTGGGTATTCTGGCTGGCGACCGGATAGCAGGTTTTGTCGGGGAAGGTAAAGGCGTTGACGAACGTTTTCAGCGAACCCTTTAACAACTCTACAAAAGGCTCTTTAACCGGAAAACGCTTCGAGCCGCACAGCACCGAATGCTCCATAATATGCGGCAGGCCGGTGGAATCGTCCGGCGGTGTGCGGAATGTGATGCCGAAGACCTTGTTCTCGTCTTCATTCTCCAGTGAAAGCAGTTCGGCTCCGGTCTTCTGGTGGCGGTACAGGCGCGCCATCGTGTTCAGTTCCGGGATCTCCTGCTCTTTGATCAGCTCAAAACCATGCTTAACAACCATGTGTCCTCACCTCCAACCTGATCCTCTATACAGTCGCTTTCCAGCCAGGCTCTGCCGGACGGCAGAGCTGGGATGCACAGGTACCCGGCTGCATTGTCCGGCACTGCTGCGCAAGGTATTCATCATCCCCCTTTTTACGTAACCGGCAGTTCCAGTTCCAGCAGGCAGCGGCGCACAAGCACACCTGCGATCTCCTGGCGGTATTCGGCGCTGGCCCATTCATCTCCTGCCTGGCTGTAGGCGTTCTCGGCCGCGGCGGCCGCGCCGTCCGGGCCGGTCCCATCCAGCGCCAGGACCGGGGCGCTGCCGAATCCGCCCAGTGCCACCCGCGTGCGCCCCGAAGGCCATACGGCCGCAGCAGCGCACACCAGCGGACGGTCGGCGGGAGAGCGGGCCGCGTAGTGGTAGGCGAAGCGCGCGTTCAGGGGCAGCGTTACCTGCGTGATCAACCTCCCCCGCAGCCGCTCACGGCGCAGGGGCAGCAGGTCGCCCAGCGTCACGCTCTCCGGTCCGGGCAGCAGGGTCAGCCCGGCGTCCAGCGCCAGCAGCGCGGTGGCGAACGGCGAGCGTCCGTCCGCAGCCACCAGCGTACCGGCCACGCTGGCCACCTGGCGCAGGTTGTACGTGGCCTCATGCCGGATGACCTGCGCCAGACCGTCTACAGACGCCGGGGCGTCCAGCAGCTGCTGCAGCGTGAGGGTAGCGCCCAGTTCAACCGTGCTGCCGCGCTTCTCCAGCCGGTTCAACCCCAGGTCCTGTAAATCGACGGCCGCCACTTTTTCAGACGCCGGCTGGTTCAAAACAGAACCGCCGGCCAGCGGCACCGTCCGGGGCTCTTCACGGGCCAGAAGCTGCAGGGCTTCTTCGATACTCGTCGGACGATGGTATTCGATGATCATGTGGTTTGCCTGCCTGACAGATGATCGTAATCAGCTTTGCTTCGAGGTCGCGCTGGCTAGTTCTTCATCGCTGTACACCCGCCAGCCCACCGCATCCAGATCGGCGTCTCTGCTCATTTCCTCGGGCACATCAACCATCAGCGCCTCACCCTCGGCCAGCAGCGTGCCATCCTCCAGATACAGCGCGCTGTGGGCGGTGACCGTGCGCCCGCGGTCCTTCAACGCCTTCCCCACCAGGCGCAGCGGTGTCTGCGTGGGCACGTTCTTCCGGTAGCGGATTTCCAGGCGTGCGGTGAACAGGAATCGGGGCGGGTCTTCATTCATATATACACGGCATGCCGCTTCGTCCAGCATGGCTGCAGTAATGCCCCCGTGAACCACCCCGGGATAGCCTTCGAAATGCTCGGGCACTGTAATCACAGCGCTTACTTCGCCAGGGCCTGTCTGCTCGAAGACCATTTTCAGCCCAACCGGGTTTTTAACCCCGCAAACAAAACAGAAGCGGGAGTTCGGTTGTCGAGTTGACACGTTTTCCTCCATACCTCGATCGGGGTTTTTACTCCCGGCTGCAGGCTGTTGAACGCTGACAGGGAGCAGTATAATTATACTATCCCTGTTTGGAAAACCTTTTGCATTCCACAATTACGGTATAATGGGCCCTACCCCGTCAGAGGAGGTGTCACGGCAAACGAACCATATTCTGGGAAGACAGCGCATGGGCCAGGGGTTCCCCCTGGTTGACGAGGATGAGGGTTCCTGCCGTCACAGGCAGGCTAACCGGGTTCCCCGCAGGCTGCCCGCCTGCGGGCCGGGAAAATCGAGAGATCAGCGGAAGCCCTCCGGGTGCGCCATCACCCGCCATCTTCCCTCCAGAGCGAAACTCATCCCCAACGCTCCCCGGGTAACCGGAGAGACAAAACGGATGCAGATTGGCGCCAGCCTTATGATCTGAACTGAAAAGCATACCGGATACTGGAGCTGCCAGGTCAGTCTGGCCTGCTGCCCCCGCGCCGGTTTGTGCTCATCGATGCTCCCGGGCCTGCTCCCCAACTGCGGTGAGCCGCTCCCCGGGCGGCAGAACCAGACATCTGGAGGGACCACATGTGTGGAATCGTAGGTTATATCGGCCCGCGCGATGCGGCGCCTGTGATCCTCAACGGCCTTAAACGACTGGAATATCGCGGTTACGACTCGGCCGGCCTGGCCGTCCTGCAGGACGGCCGCATTGAAGTACGCCGGGACGCCGGCAAACTCAGCCGGCTGGAAGCCCTGGTTCAGCAGCAGCCCGTCTGCGGCAACCTGGGCATCGGTCACACGCGCTGGGCCACGCACGGAGAACCCAGCGCGCGCAACGCTCACCCCCACGTAGGCATGACCGGCGAAGTGGTGGTCGTCCATAACGGCATCGTAGAAAACTTTCAGGAGCTGCGCCAGGAGCTGGAGGCCGAAGGCGCGCTGTTTAACTCCGACACCGACACCGAGGTCATCGTGCACCTGGTGGAGCGCTACCTGTCCACTACCACCGGCCTGGTGGAAGCTGCCCGCTGTGCCTTCTCTCATTTAAAAGGCGCCCACGGCATTGTGATTTTCTCCCGCCGTGAGCCCGATAAGATTGTGGCGGCGCGCATCGGCAACGCCGGCGGCGTGGTGATCGGCCTGGGCCAGGACGAGAACTTCATCGCCTCCGACATCCCCGCTATCCTGGAGCACACCCGCCGGATGATCTTCCTGGAATCCCGCCAGCTCGCTGTGGTCACCCGTCAGGGAGCCGTGGTGCAGACTCTCGATGGCCAGCCCGTGCAGCCCGAGGTGCACACCGTCGCCTGGGACCCGGTGGCCGCCGAGAAGGGCGAGTACCGCCACTTCATGCACAAAGAGATCCACGAGCAGGTGCGCTCGCTCACCGATACCATCGCCGGCCGCGTCGATTTCGACAACGGCTACAGCCTGCGCCTGCCCCAGCTCAACCTCACCTCTGAACTCGCCCGCCGCATCCGCAAGGTCTATATCACCGCCTGCGGCACGGCCGCCCACGCCGGCATGGTGGGCAAGATCCTGATCGAGCACATCGCCCGCATCCCCACCGAGGTGGACATCGCCTCCGAGTTCCGCTACCGCGATCCCATCGTCGACGACGATACCGTGGTGCTGGCCATCTCCCAGTCCGGCGAGACCGCCGACACCCTGGCCGCCATGGAAGAAGCGCGCCGCAAGGGGGCCGTCCTGTGGTCGATCGTCAACGTCATCGGCTCACAGGCCATGCGCCTGGCCGACGGCTATATATCCATGCAGTCCGGCCCGGAGATCGGGGTGGCCTCCACCAAGGCTTACACCGCTCCCCTGGTGGACCTGTACATGCTCGCCGTACTGCTGGGCGAAATGCGCGGCACCCTCGAGCCGGTGACCCGCCGCAAGCTGCTCGCCGACCTGCGCCTGATCCCCGACCTGGCCGGCCGCTGCCTGGACCGCGAGGCCGAAGTCGAGCAGGTCGCACGCCTCTTAGTGAACACCAGCCACTGCCTGTACCTGGGCCGCGGCATCAACATGCCCACCGCCTACGAAGGCGCTCTCAAACTTAAAGAGATCTCTTATATCCACGCCGAGGGCTATCCGGCCGGCGAGATGAAGCACGGACCGATCGCCCTGGTCGACCGCGACATGCCCGTCATCGTCATCGCCCCCCAGGACCCCTGGTACGACAAAATGTTCAGCCAGATCGAACAGGCCCGCGCCCGCGGCGGCACGGTCGTGGCCGTCGCCACCGAAGGCGATGAGCGCATCGCCGCCGCTGCCGACCACGTGCTGTGGGTGCCGCCTACCCCCTGGCTGCTCAGCCCCGTCACCTGCGTCATTCCCCTGCAGCTCCTGGCCTACCATATCGCCGCCCTGCGCGGCCTGGACGTCGACCAGCCCAGGAACCTGGCCAAGAGCGTCACGGTGGAGTGAGGATTTAGAATTTTAAAAAGCAGGTGCCCGGCATGACATGCCGGGCACCTGCTTTTCGAGAATCACAACCCATACCTCCTCGCAATCTCAGCCGCCTGGGTGCGGTTCTCGGCCTGCAGCTTCCCCAGGATATTCGAGACATGGTTCTTCACCGTGCCCTCGGTCAGCACCAGGCGTTCGGCGATGGCCTTATTGCTCAGCCCCTGCGCCAGCAGCACCAGCACCTCGCGCTCGCGCTCGGTCAGCGGCTCCCGCGGCGATGCCTGCGGCTGCACCAGCTCGCGCAGCATGCGCGAGGCGATCTCCGGCTGGATGAACGGCTCTCCCGCATGCACCCGCCGGATGGTCGCCACCAGCTCCTCGGCCGGCGTGTCCTTGAGCAGAAAACCCACCGCCCCGGCGCGGATCCCCTGGTACACATAGTCCTCACGATCGAACGTGGTCAGGATGATCACGCGCGCCTGCGGCCAGGCGGCGCAGACGGCCTGCGTGGCCTCCACCCCGCTCATCCCCGGCATCTGCACGTCCATCAGCACGATGTCCGGGCGCAGTTCCAGCGCCAGGCGCAGCCCGGCGGCGCCGTCCTCCGCTTCGGCGATCACCTGCATCCCCGGTTCCAGGTTGAGGATCGTCTTCAACCCCTGGCGCATCAGGGTCTGGTCTTCCACCAGCAGGATTTTCAAATCGCTCATACCGGCGCCTCCACGGCCGGGATGTGGGCTTCCAGGCGGGTGCCTTCGCCGGGTGCGCTCGCAATTAACAGGCGCCCGCCCACCCCTTCCAGGCGTTCGCGCATGCCCGCCAGTCCGAAGTGACCGGGGCGTCCGGCATCCTGCGGCAGGAAACCTTCTCCATCGTCCTCAATCTGCAGGCGCAGCTCGCCCGCTCCGGCATGCAGGCGCACCTTCACCCGGCCCGCTCCGGCGTGTTTTTCCACATTGGTCAGCCCTTCCTGCGCCGTGCGCCACAGCGCTTCGGCCACTGCCGGAGGCAGCTCCAGGTCACCGATCTCCCAGTTGAACTCAACCCTCAGCCGGCTGCGACGGCTGACCTCCACGCACAGCTCCTGCAGCGCTTCTTTCAGCGGTCGATCTCCCAGACCGGGCGTGCGCAGGCCTGCCAGCGTGCGCCGCAGTTCATCCATACTGCTGCGCGTCAGCCGCTTGAGGTCGTCCATCCCCTCCTCCGCCGCCTGCGGGTCCACCCGGTACAGGCGCTGCACGGCTTCGAGCTGCACCGAGAGCGCCACCAGGTTGTGGCCCAGCGTGTCGTGCATATCCCGGGCCAGCCGCTCCCGCTCACGCAGCACCGCCAGTTCAGCCTCCTTCTCCCGGGCGGCTTCCAGCTCCTGCTTCGCCTGCTGCAGTTCGTCGATCAGGCGGGCGCGCTCGCGGCTGGTGCGCGTCAGGTGACTCAGATAGATCAGCAGGATCACCATCGACACCCATGATGTCAGCCAGCCGATGAACTCGCCGGGCGCGGCCAGCAGCTGTCTTCCGAAGGGGGCGAATGTAACGATAATAAAGAAAACGAAGATTGTGCCCGCCAGTGCCTGCAGGGTGGTCAGGATGCCGAACATCTGCCCGATGAAAGCAAAGCCCAGCCAGAACAGGTGCGGCGCCAGCAGCATTTCAAGGACCCACAACAGCAAAGCGCTCGTAAAGTAGGTGGGCGTCACCCAGCGCGGCGGGGGATAGGTCGGGTTCAGCGCTACCAGACGCAGGTAAAGCCCCGCCTGAGCCAGCAGCGCCAGGCACACCACGGCCTCACGCCAGCTCAGGTTTCCCCAGGCGCTGGCCAGCGTATTAAAGATGGCAATACCCAGAGCCAGGAACGTGAGGACGTGAAAGAAGGTCAGGAACCCCCGCAGGGTGGGCAGGGGAATCGGCGCATAATGTTCCGGTCTCCGTCGCTGATCTTTCATTGGAATTCTCCCCAAATTGTCCTCTCCGCTGCTGGTCCGCTTTCGTCAGGGCCCGGGTAACGGTTATGTGCTGGTCCGCACCGCCGGGGTTGAAAAAGCAGGTCTCAAACGAAGCGGACTACTCATAAGATAGCAGAAAACCGCTCCCCGTCAACCCCGGGCCGTCGGACACACACGCCGGCCCGCCTGCACCATCCGCGCCCCTCCGCGTCCCCGTGTCTGATTTGCACAGCCGCACTCGTATCCATCCATATCCTCCGCTCCCTCATTTCACCCCCTCAGCGTTTTCAGCGTTCCTCCGCGTCCCCTGCTTCAGCCCTCTCAGCGCCTCAGTGGTTCAAATCCCTGAGACGTACATCCCTCCCCCCGCAGCGCAGGGGGAGGGAAAACCATCCGTGCTCCTTCAGGCATTCAACTGCGCGGCGCCCAGCGGAAGAGCAGCGCGGCGATCAGCACGCACCCCAGCGCATACGCCGCCACCACGGCCACGTGGGTCCCGGCTGCGCTGCTCCACGCAGTGTTCAGCAGCGGCGCCCGCACCAGCTGCGTCACCGCGTAACCGGGCAGATACTGGACGATGCCCCGCAGCCACTCCGGCAGCAGGTCCACCGGAATCACCATATCAGTGATAAACATCTGGCTGAAGTACAGCAGCTGCCCCAGCGCACCGGCAACGCTCACCCTGGGCGCAATCCCGCTCACAAGCTGACCCATCGCCACACTGGTGACAATCGCCAGCAGCACCGCCGGGACGCTCCTTGCCAGCATTTCCGCGCTGAGTCTGAAATCGAAGAACAGGGCAGCTGCCAGCAGGATCGCCCCCGACTGTAGCAAGGCGATCAGGATATTGATCAGCACATATGCGCTGACCAGTTCCAGGGCGTTCACCGGCGTGGCATGCAGGCGCATCAGCACACCGGTTTCACGCATGTTCACCAGCATCGTCGAACTGGCCATCAGCCCGTAAGCCAGAATGTTCAGCACGATCACTCCCGGGATCATCCAGATGAAGTAATTCTCATTCCCTACGCTCATTCCGCCGAAGACCATACCGTAGATGGCCAGCAGGAAAATCGGGAAAACCATGTTCCAGAAAAGCGTCATACGGTTGCGGATGTGCACCAGAAACATTGACCGTGTCAGAATCCAGAAGCGTTTCATTTTAATTGTCTCCCTTCGTTACACAACTTCATACCTGCAGTGTCCGCCCGGTCAGCTGCAGGAACACGTCTTCCAGGTTCGGCTGGCGCATGCTGACCTCACCCAGCGGCTGGCGGTACCTTGCGGCCAGCGCTGTGAGCGCCGCCAGAGTTTCATTAGGCTGGCACGACTCCACCTCCAGGTGCTGCCCGGTGTAGCGCGCCTGCACCACGCCGGGGACCGCCTGCACCTCCTCCAGCGGCAGCTCGAGTACCGTCTTGATCATTGTGCCGGCATCCAGGCTGGCGATCAGCTGTACCGGGCTGCCCATGGCCACATGCTGGCCGCGGTCGATGATGCTCACCCGCCCGCACAGCAGCTCCGCTTCCTCCATGGAATGCGTGGTCAGGATCACGGTGCGCCCCTCTTCATGTATGGTGCGGATCATCCCCCAGATTTTGCGCCGGGCCTGCGGGTCCAGGGCGCTGGTCGGCTCGTCGAGCAGCACGATCTGCGGGTCATGTGCTATGGCAGCTGCCACAGCCAGCCGCTGGCGCTGCCCTCCGGACAGCCGGCGCGGGTATTCCCTCCGCTGCTCCGCCAGGTCGAAGCGCTCCAGCAGGCTGTGGATCTGTTCCTTCGTCAGGTACACCTCGTACAGCGCGGCGTACAGGTTTATCAGTTCCTCTACCGTCAGGTCATCGACCAGCGCGGTCTGCTGCAGTTGGGTGCCCAGCAGCCGGCGCACACCCGTCGGATCCCGTGTCACGTCGATTCCCTGCACCGTTACACGCCCCGCCCCAGGCTTGAGCAGCCCTTCGAGCACCGAAAGCAGGGTCGTTTTCCCCGCTCCGTTAGGTCCCAGCAGTCCGAAGATTTCTCCCCGGTATACCTCCAGGCTGACCCCTTTTAGAGCCTGCACCTGCCGGGGTCCGGGTCTGCCGTAATTCACCACCAGGTTTTCGATTTGAATAATCGCTTCTCCCATTTTGATTACCTCCTCTTGGATTAGCCTGCAGCAAGGATAGCAAATTGCCTTCCGGCCCGGCAGTGCCACAGGATAGATCCTTCGCCCTTCACAGGATAGAAACCATCTATGACGAAAGTCATAGGTGCACGCCCACCTCTCTGTCCCGCGATTCCGCGTAAAAACAAACCGGCGCTGTTCCCTTCCTGGCTCCTTCGCCGGTGCTGTCATTATTCCCACACCGCAATCAGCCCCGCGAAGGTCGGGCCTCGTGCTCTTCACAGGTGCATTTTCAGACGCCAGTATCGCGGATAGTCTTCTTGAACCGCTCTCACTGCACAGGCGTGTGACTGTCTACTTCCACATTACATGCGGGGAGATAAACATCGCAGGACGTCCGGTAGTACAATTAACTCATCGCCGGATTACCAGCCCTGTCCGTCAATTTCAACAGGCAGGCACACGGCTGACCAGGCATATCTACGCGAATAAATATAATGACTTCATCACTCCCCATCGATCAACTGCGCCTCATCGACTACCGCCCCCGGCCGAAGCTGGTCGTCCCTGAAACACATATCGAAAAACCGCGCTTCCCGGTCATCGACGCCCACAACCATCTGGGAGAACTGTTCGGCCGGAGCTGGGACCGCCGCCCCCTTCCCGAGCTTCTCGACCTCCTCGATGAAGCCGGCGTGCAGATGCTGGGCGACCTGGACGGCGGCTGGGGCGAAGAGATCCTCCACCGTCATCTGGACCAGTTTAAAGCTGCAGCGCCAGAGCGCTTCCAGGTCTTCGGCGGCGTGGACTGGTCACAGTGGGAAGTACATGGGGACGGCTTCGGCGAGTGGGCTGCAAAACGCCTGGAAGCACAGGTCCGCCGGGGGGCACAGGGGTTGAAGATCTGGAAGCCCTTCGGTCTGCAGGTGCGCGACCCCGCAGGCCGGCTGGCCCCCATCGACGACACCCGGCTGGCTCCGATCTGGGAAAAAGCCAGCGAGCTGCGTATACCGGTGATCATTCATATCGCCGACCCGGTCGCCTTCTTCGATCCCATCGACCAGTACAATGAACGCATCGAGGAGCTTGCCGCCCATCCCGACTGGAGTTTTTACGGCCCCCGGTTTCCATCCTTCCAGGCCCTCATGGAACAGTTCGAGCGCCTGATCGCTTCGCACCCTGCCACGACCTTTATCGGCGCACATGTGGGCTGCTACGCTGAGAACCTGGGCTGGGTGAGCCGCATGCTCACCCATTATCCGAACTTTTACATCGACATCTCGGCGCGTATTGGAGAGTTGGGCCGCCAGCCCTACAGCGCCCGCCGCCTGTTCCTGCAGTTCCCCGACCGCATCCTCTTCGCAACCGATACCGCCCCGGACCTCGACATTTACCGCATTTACTACCGCTTCCTCGAGACCGGGGACGAATATTTCTCTTACGACACGGGAGAGGTCCCCGCCCAGGGACGCTGGCGTATTTACGGCCTGCATCTGCCGGATGACGTGCTGGAGAAAGTCTACTATTTGAACGCCCGCCGCATCCTGCAGCCAGACTCCTGACCATTATTAACTTGACTTTCAACCTCGATTTCCGTATATTATTCCTAGAACAAATGTGCAGCAAACCTCCTGGGAGATGATCCGATCGGACCATCATGAAAGATTCGCTTCCAGGCGTAAATTCAATTTAAGGAGTGGTAAATGAGCACCATACGAGTCCTGGTTGGTACAAGGAAAGGTGGGTTCATACTGACCTCAGACGCCGGTAGAAAAGAGTGGAAAGTCGAAGGCCCCTTCTTCCCAGGCTGGGAGATCTACCACATCAAGGGATCTCCGGTCAATCCGGACCGCATCTATGCCTCCCAGACCAGCGGCTGGTTCGGGCAGGTAATCCAGCGTTCCGATGACGGCGGAAAAACCTGGGAGCCGGTTGGAAACGAGTTTTCGTATAACGGCGTCACTGCCACCCACCAGTGGTTCGACGGTTCTCAGCATCCCTGGGAGTTTGCGCGCGTCTGGTACCTGGAGCCCTCCCTCACAGATCCCGAAACCGTCTACGCTGGAGTGGAGGATGCCGCATTATTTCGCAGCCGCGATGGCGGCATGACCTGGGAGGAGCTTTCCGGGCTGCGTGAGGTAAAAGGCAGCCTCTGGCAGCCGGGCGCCGGCGGCCTGTGCCTGCACACCATCCTGCAGGACCCTGCAGATCCCAACCGTCTGTATATCGCCATTTCGGCGGCCGGTGCGTTCCGCTCCGATGACGGCGGGGAGACCTGGCGGCCGATCAACAACGGCCTTCAGTCGCCTTTCGAGCTTCCCGACCCCGAAGCTGAGGTGGGCCACTGCGTACACAACATCGCCCTGCACCCTTCTCGCCCCAACGTGCTTTTCATGCAGAAGCACTGGGACGTGATGCGCAGTGACAATGCCGGCGACAGCTGGTACGAGGTCAGCGGCAACCTGCCTACCGATTTCGGCTTCCCCATCGCCGTTCATTCGCACGAACCGGAGACGGTCTACGTCGTCCCCATAAAGAGCGACTCAGAGCATTACCCGCCCGATGGCCGGCTGCGTGTCTTCCGCAGCCGCACCGGCGGCAATGAATGGGAGGCGCTCACCGATGGCCTGCCACAGTCCAACTGCTACGTCAACATCCTCCGCAGCGCCATGGCCGTCGATACGCTCGACCCCTGCGGGGTGTACTTTGGCACCACAGGTGGTCAGGTCTATGTATCGCCCGATGCCGGCGATCACTGGCTGCCCATCGTCCATGATCTCCCCCCGGTCCTTTCCGTCGAGGTACAGACCCTGCCATGATTCGCGTCATCCTGCCAACACACCTCTGGCGGCTGGCAAAGGTCGACCGTGAGATCAGCCTGGAGTTGAACGGCGCTGCCACCCTGGGTGCTGTTCTCGATGCGCTGGAACAGCAGTATCCCATGCTGCGCGGCACCATCCGGGATCATGCCACTCGAGAGCGCCGGCCGTTTATCCGCTTCTTTATTGCCGGAGAAGACTGGTCCTTTGAACCGTGGGACAAGCCGCTGCCTGATTCGATCGTTACCGGCGCAGAACCGCTGCGCATTGTCGGCGCCATGGCAGGGGGCTGATCGATAACCACATACACATAGATAAAGAGCCGGTTCTACCAGCGCAGCGGTGGGAACGGCTTTTTTATTTACCCTGTTGAAAATGGAACCAGGCGGCATATATAATAAGCGCAGCCTGAACACTGGAGCCGGTCTCATTTGAGCAGATATCTGCGAACTTCCGATTTAGCCCGCGCCGTCGGCGTGCACCCCAACACCGTCCGCAAGTATGCCGACGCCGGCCTGCTGCCGCCGGTTGACCGCACCCCGGCCGGCTACCGCCGCTTCACACGCCGCCACCTCGACTGCCTGCGGCTGGTGCGCCTGGTCTACAATGCGCCGTTTCCCGGGCCTGAGCTGCACAGCTCAGGGGTGGACATCATCCGCAGCACGGTCGCCGGAGAGCTGGGGAAAGCCCTCGAACTGGCCTACCAGCACATGGTAAAGGTTCATGCCGAACAGGCCCAGGCTGAAGCAGCAGTTGCACTGCTCGAGCGCTGGGCCCAGGGTGTACAACTGGACGCCACCGGTCAGGACCTGACCATCGGGCAGACCGCTCGCCTGCTGGGTGTCACAGTGGATGTGCTGCGCAACTGGGAACGCAACGGCCTGATCAAAGTTCCTCGCAATCCAGCGAACGGTTACCGGCGCTACAGCGCCGCGCAGATCAGCCGTCTGCGCGTCATCCGCTTGCTCAGGCTGTCGGGCTACAGCCTGATGGCCATCCTGCGTATGATGACGCGCCTGGATCAGGGGCACACCACCGGCCTGCGCCAGGCACTGGATACCCCCCGCCCCGATGAAGACGTCTTCACTGCCGCCGATCGCTGGCTGTCGACCCTTGAGGAGCAGGCCGCCCGCGCTGGCGCGATCATCTCTCTGCTGGAAGAAATGATCGCCGGTCAGCTCGGCGAATCCGCCGTCCAGGCCTGAATCCAAACCTCTGATTCCCTACCTGGGTATCAGCCTTCCAAGCCTTCCCGGTCAACTGAAGCGCGCATCTATACACTCAAACATCCTCCACCTGTAAGGAGGGCACGGCAATCGGTGCACATGGACAAATGACCGGCCTACCAGCAGGCCCTTCCTGGATCCCGTGCCTTAACAGCAGCCGTGCCCGCAGGCCTCGTCCATACAGGCGCGCTTCCATATACCCATGCTCTCTCCACCTGTAAGGCCACGGCAATCGTTGCACCGGGCTTGTGATCGACGATCCATCCGTCGAGCCCGGGTATCCTGTTTCAAAAGTAGCCGTGCCCGCAGCCCCGACCAATCGGAGCGCGCATCATACACTCACACTCTCCCCGCCCTATATTCCTTAACATTCCTCCCAAATACACTGAAATTATTGACAGGTTTTCCAAACAGCGTATAATAAATGAAACGGTTTTTCCTGTTTAATTTCATATTTCACTGTTTAAAACCAAATTCTCCTGATTCTCAACCGTCACACCCTGCACCCTTATGGCTGAGACCCCTCACCACACCTCTCCTCCCCAGATTCAGAGGGTATTGGAACTATCGGCGTTCGATCAGGATCTCGATAAGATCCAGAATGTTGCCAAGGCCCTGAGCTCCGACACTCGCCTGAAAATCCTGCGCTTCCTGGGCAACCACACCTGCAGCCTGCTCGAGATTGCAGAAGCGCTGGACCTCCCCCAATCCACTTCCACCATGCATATCAATATCCTGGAAAAGGCCGGCCTGATCAAAACCGGCCTGCAGCCCGCCAAGCGCGGCGTGCAGAAGGTCTGCGCGCGCCTGTACGACCGCGTTTCGATCGAGCTGCCGCTGGAGCGCGATGAGACCGAACAGGTTACCGTGATTTCCATGCCGATTGGGGCCTACAGCGATGTCAAAGTTTCCCTCACCTGCGGACTGCTCAGCGATACCGGTATCATCGGCAGTCTGGATGACCCTGCGGCCTTTTTCGAGCCTGATCATATCCGCGCCCAGTTGATCTGGTTCAACACCGGCTACCTCGAATACCGCTTCCCCTACCGGCCGGTGCACAACGCCAGCCTCGAAAGCCTGGAGGTCAGCTTCGAAGTCTGTTCCGAGGCCCCGCTGCACCATCCGAACTGGCCATCGGATATTACTTTGTGGATCAATCAGGTTGAGCTGGGCTACTGGACCAGTCCGGCGGATTTCGGCGGCGAACGCGGCTCGCTGACCCCTTCCTGGTGGGATACCAACAACACCCAGTACGGCCTGCTGAAAGTCTGGAAAGTCACCCACCAGGGGACTTTTGTGGACGGAGTGCAAATTTCCCAGGTCCGGCTCGCAGACCTTAACCTTTCACCTGAAAAGCCGATCACCGTCCGCATCGGTGTCAAGGAAGATGCCCGCAATGTGGGCGGCATTAATCTGTTCGGCAGCCGCTTTGGCAATTATCCCCAGGATATCCTGCTGCGTCTGACCTATAAAACTCACTGATCTTCGATTTCCCGGTACAAATGGAAGGAGGTGAGGCCCCGTCCTGACAGAGAAGACGTACTGAAGGAGTGAGAAGACCCTTTTCGAAAAGCTGTCTACAGCCTCAAAATTTGAGCACATTCAACCAAGAGGAGAAAAATCAATGTCACGCACCATTCGTATTGTCCTGCCGTTCCTGCTGGCTCTGAGCCTGATCCTCGCTGGCTGCGCTCAGCCAACGGCAGCCCCTGCCCCGCAAGGCCCTGCTGACACCGAAGAACAGCCCGCAGAGGCCCCCGCGGAAGTGTCCGAACCGGCGGGTGAACCCGCTGCGGAAGAAGAACCTGAAGCAGAAGAAATCACGCTCACCTACTGGGCAGTGGTCCCCACCCAGCTTCAGTTCGATGCCCTGTATGAACGCTTCCAGGAACTCTATCCCAACATCAAGATCGACTTCCGCCAGTTCCAGGACGCCGGCGAATACGGACAGCAGCTTGCGCCCGCCCTGTCTTCCGGTGAAGGCCCCGATATGTTCATGGTCTTCAACAACCAGGTGAACCGCTTTGAAAACTTCACCGAGCCAGTCGAAGAGCGCCTGAATGCTGAATGGGGTTCGGACTGGCAGGATCTCTTCATCCCGGTAGCCATCCCCGGCGCTACCTCCAGCAGCGGCAAGATTGTCGGCATCCCGATCGGCGTCGAGTCCCAGGAATACATCCTCTACAACCAGACTCTGGCTGAAGAGCTGGGCATTCAGATGCCTCCTAAGAATTACGAAGAGCTGGTAGCCATCGTCAACCAGGTCAGGGAAAGCGGGCAGGATATCATCCCGCTGGCCCTGGGCGCGAAGGACAAATGGCACATCACCGGCTTCTACATCCAGATCGCCAACCAGTTCGGCCCCGGCAAAGTCTACCAGGCAGAAGCGGGTGAGATCCCCTGGACCGACCCTGCCCTGGTCGATGCAATGAAGGCCTGGAAGCAGATGTTCGACGACGGCCTGTTCCAGGAAGGCGCAGTGGGTCTGGCCACCTACCCGGATGCTCGCGACCAGTACTACTACAGCCGCAAGGCGCTCATGTTCCCCACCGGTTCGTGGCACGTGGGCTCCTACGCCCTGCCGCCTAACGGTGAGAAGATGGGCACCGCCATCGAGGGCGACGCCACCAACGCCTTCCTCTTCCCCCAGATCGGGCCGTACGAATCCGTAGCAACCGCCTCGATCTCCTGGATCCAGGCCATCAATAAAGACGCGCCCGCCGAGAAGAAAGAAGCTGCCTGGAAGTGGTTTGACTACTTCACCAAGGACGAGGGCGCTCAGATCTTCACCGACCTGTTGCAGGCCAGCCCGGTTGTCAAAGGCATGACCCCTCGCACCCTGGACCAGCTCCCCTTCGAATCGGACCGCGAATCCGTCCGCATGCTGGTGGATGCGCTCGCAAACGCCCAGGGCGCCATGCGCTTCCAGTATCCGGAGCTTGAGGAAGCTGTCGGTACGGCGCTGCAGGAAGTCGCCACCGGTCAGAAGACCCCCGAAGAGGCCCTGCAGGACGTCCAGGCTGTTTCCGATCTGATCGAACGCTGATCGATAACCCTCGAGCTGAGTCTGTCCGCTTGCTGCGGACAGACTCAGCTCCTTTTCTGCAGGCTCAGGTCGATTTTCAGGCACGAATAAAAACGAAACCGTATGAAGGACCCGACCGTGGCATCCACTGAACAGGTATCCCTGGCGCACAGCCATCCTCGCACCGGACACAAACGCTTCAAATGGAGCCGGCTCAAACCTTTTCTTTTTATCCTGCCGGTCCTTCTCCTGTCCGGCCTTTTCCTTTATTACAGTATCGGTTTTACGGTTTACATCAGCTTTCATAAGTGGGATGGCTTAAACCCCGACATGACCTTTGTCGGGCTGGATAACTACAAACGGCTCTTCGCCGACCGTGTGATCCGCCAGGCCCTATGGAATCATCTCCGCTACTTCGTCCTGGGCGTCGGTTTGCAGACCATTGTCGGCTTTTTCATGGCCGTGCTCCTGTATGCACGTCTGCCGTTTCACAACGTCTTTAAGGCCATCTTTTTCATGCCGGTAGTGATGGCCCCCATCATCATCGCCTCCATCTTCCGTATTCTGCTCGATGCAAATTTCGGAACCGTCAATGAAATCCTGCGCTTTCTGCACCTCGACTTCCTGGCCCTTCCCTGGCTGGGAGACCCAACCAATGCCCTCTGGTCTCTAGTGATGGTCAACGTTTTCGAATGGTCGGGGTTGACCATGGTGCTCTACTATTCTGGTATGCTCTCCATCCCCAGAGAAATTTATGAAGCGGCCAAAATTGACGGCGCCAATTTCTGGCAGATGATCACGCGCATCACGTTCCCGCTCCTCAACGGGCAGACCTCCATCTGCATCATTCTCGGCATTATCGGTTCGCTGAAGACCTTCGATATCGTCATGCAGATGACCGGCGGTGGCCCGGGCATCGCGACCGAGTTCCTCAACACTTATCTGTATAAAAAGTATGTGAACGAATTTAACGCCGGCTACTCGGCTGCCATTGGCATGCTCATCCTGGTTCTGTCCATGACGCTGTCGATCATCCAGCTCAAACTGTACGACCGCAGCCGCATCGACCGGTAGCGAGGAGTTCACCGTGTACGCCAAAATCAAGCTTCACCAGAAGATTATCATCCAGGTTGTCCTGCTGGCATTGGCCCTGCTCTGGCTCGCCCCCCTGACCGTCGCCGTGGTCAAGTCGCTGGATATCAACGGCCTGGGGAACTATATCGCTGTCCTGCAGCACCCGAAGGTGCATCTGGGGCGCGTGGTTTTCAACAGCTTCTTTATCGCCACAACCACTACCCTTTTGCTGGTGGTCATTGTTTCGCTGGCGGCGTTCGCCTTTTCGAAGATGGATTTCCCCTTCAAGAATATCCTCTACTACGCCCTGCTGGTATGTCTGACCATCCCCATCGCCTCGGTCATGACCCCGCTGTTCGTCACGGTGCGTTCATTCGGCCTGATGAACACTTATTTCTCTTTGATTCTGCCCATCGCAGCCTTCCAGGCCCCGTTCCTGCTCCTCATCCTCAGGAACTACTTCGACACCATCCCCAATGATCTGCTCGAAGCTGCCACCATCGATGGCGCCAGCTCCCTGCAGGTCCTTTACCACATCATGATTCCCCTGGGCGTCCCGGCCCTGGTCAATATCATGGTCCTGGGTTTTGTCAACTCCTGGAACGAATACTTTATCCCCCTGCTGTTTGTCCGCAAAGAGGAGTTGTACACTGTTACACTGGCGGCAACCTACTTCACCGGCAGCAAGTTCCAGACGCCGGAGATGGTCGCCCAGCTGTACGCCACCCTGCTGATCATCACCATCCCTTCGATCGTTTTCTACCTCTTCACCCAGCGTTACATGCAGGAAGGTCTGACTGCCGGCGCTGTGAAATCATAAGGCCAATGATTAAAGGTTGCCATGCACATTCATTCACCCTCGATAACCTATCAAAACCCTGTCTATCCGCATTCAAGCCCCGATCCCTTTGTCTTGAAATACTGTGGTGAGTACTGGTGCTATTCCTCCGGCTTACAGCCCGACGGACGCTGCTTCGGTGTGCTGCACTCCCCCGACCTGGTCCACTGGACTCGCGTAGGGTCCGCGATGGATCAACTGCCCGAAGGTCACCCGCTTTACTGGGCCCCCGAGGTAGTGTACTGGAACGGCGTCTTCTATCTGTATTATTCCACTGGCGATGAAGAATACATGCATCTGCGCGTCGCCACCGCCAGCCATCCTGCCGGCCCCTTCATCGATCGCGGCATTCGCCTCACCGACGAGAAGTTTGCCATCGATGCGCATGTATTTCTTGACAGTGATGGCACCCGCTACATGTTTTACGCCACAGATTTTCTGGACCACGAGCGTATTGGAACCGGCACCGTTTTTGATCGCATGCTAGATCCTTTCACGCTGGCTCACCGCCCGCAGCCGGTGACTCGCGCTCGCTACGACTGGCAGATCTTTGATCCCCACCGCGAATGGAAGGGAGGGGTCTGCTGGCACACGATCGAAGGACCTTTTGTCCTCAAGCACAACGGCCGCTACTACCAGATGTTCTCCGGTGGGAACTATCAGAACGACACCTACGGCGTGGGTTACGGCGTCACCGGCAGCCTGCAGACACAGGAAGAATGGCAGCAGTGCTGCGATGGAGTAAAGACCCCGCCTGTGCTGCGCACGGTGCCCGAGCGGGGCGTGATCGGTCCCGGTCATAACTCTGTGGTGCGCGGCCCCGATAACCGCACCCTCTACTGCGTTTACCACCGCTGGCAGCTGGAAACCAGTGAGCGCGTCATGTCCATTGACCCCCTGGGCTGGGAAGACGGCCGCCTGGTGGTGTACGGCCCCACAAACACACCACAGACCATCAACCTGCCCCAGGTCTCCGGCTTCAAAGAGTTTTCACACCGCATCGGCAGCTGTGTGCTGGACGATAAACAGGCCGCCCTAACGCCGCAGCCCGATGATCTCAGCGGCCTGGCCCTGGCGGCACAGCCCCTGCCCTCCCCCAGCTTCATTCTCGAGGTCAGCCTGCGGATGAAGAGCAACCACGCCGGGTGCTGCAGTGGAATCGGCCTGGAGGGGAGCGCGGGCCGCCTGCTGTGCATCAGCATCGATGAGAGTGAACAGGGGCCTCAGGTCGTCGTAAAGACATTCGCAGGGGAGCAGCGCTTCCCGCTGCAGGGTTTCGATTCGCTGGTATTTCATCTTTTGCGGCTTGAGGTGAACAAAGGGCAGGTAGTTTTCACTCTTGATGGGGATATTCTCCACGATGGCAGTCTGTTCCGCTGGCAGGGACAGGTCGCAGGAGAAGCTGTGCAGGTGAACCTGTTCTCCGAAAATACATCCTCGACCTTTGCCGGTTTCGCCATAACGGTTCTCGACTCATGAATCCGTCTACCCGTGCGATTCTCTCCGCCCCGGACCTGATCGCTGCTCGCGATGCCGGCCTGGCTCGCCTGGAGGCCCTCTACCGGGGAGAAGCTCCCAGCCCGGTCAACGTACTCGCAGGGATCTGCTGCTACAGCGAGGATGCCGGACAGAATTGGGAGGCCTGGTTGGATCACGCTCTCGACGAGCTTGCCTCCCAGGCGCATAGCAGCCTGGACCCGCACGTCTTTCGCCCGCTGTGCATAAATTTCAACCCGCGCGGGGTGCACTTTATCGACCATCTCTTCGGTGCTGATGTCTTCCGCATGGACGACGGAAGCTGGCAGGTCCACATGCTGAGCACGCCGGTAGGCAGCCTGCAGCGGCCCGACCTCGACAATCACCCCACCTGGCGGATGATGCAGCAGTTCGCCCTCGCCTTCGTGGAACGGGATGTCCCTGCCGTGCTGTTCGGCCTGCCCACCATCGCCAGCGTGCTCAACATCGCCGTGAACCTCTACGGTCAGGAGGTCCTGCTGGCGATGAAAACCGAGCCGGAAGCCGTGCGCCGCGACCTGCAGGTCATCAGCGATGTGCTCTGCGCCATCCATGCCTGGTACATCGAGCACATCCCGTCTCGCCAGCTGCAGTGCATCCTGCCCCACGAGCGCTGCCAGCCCCCCGGCTACGGCCAGCTCTGCGGCTGCACGACACAGCTTATTTCAGCGCGTTCATATGCAGAGTTTGTAGCCCCGCATGATGACCGCCTGCTGTCCCTTTACCCCAATGGAGGCATGATACACCTCTGCGGCGGGCATACCCAGCACATCCCCACCTGGCGCGACATGAAATCCCTTCGCAGCGTTCAGGTGAACGATCGCGCCGCTCGCGATCTGGAGACCTATTTCAACGCCCTGCGCCCCGATCAGGTCTTCTACGTCATGCCCTGTGAAGGTATGACCATCGAACGCATACTGGAGATCACCGCCGGCAGGCGGCTGGTCATCCAGGCCGACCTCCCCACCGCTGTCTACTCCTGACCAGCCTTCATAGCTTGCGGTTCTGATGAATGACGACGATGGAATGGTTATCGAGGCGCTCACATGGAGCGCCTCTCCATTTTTCGGCGTTCACCTTGTAAGATTGATTTTCTTTTTCTCCTGATCTACCCTCAGTTCTGCTTCTATCGTTGAAACGACATCACCTGGAGCAAAGGGCATACGAAGTACGGGCCTGCTCAGCAAAGCGAGAAGGTCCCCTCCTGGAAACTTATCGTCTTTCAATTAAATTGTCATATTCAGTTAATACATCAACGTTTTTTGCTTTGAGGGCACGGCGCTGCGGCGAGAGCCGGCATTTTTCCCGGTTTCAGGTCCAGAGAGCTTCACTGCTGCTTTCTGCGTGCCGTGCCCCCAGACCTCGTCTGATCAGACGCGCTTCCATATACTCATACACCCTCCACCTGTAAGGGCACGGCAATCGGTGCAGCGGGTCTGTGATCGACAATCCAGCCGTCTGTCCCGGGCTTCCTGCCCCAAAAGCAGCCGTGCCCTTTTAACCCAATCAACCGGTGCACGCATCATCCACTCACATCATCCTTGCCTGTAACGGTACCGCATCTGGGCACAGGCCGCCTGGTCAACCTTTCCGCAAGCCATGCCCGGATCCCCTGCATCAAAAACAGCCACCAAATAAATCCCCGGACGATGCGATAAAAATTGAGTATTGACAGACCGGCTCATTGTAGTAAACTTCTACCCATGAACGCTAATATCCACAGCGCATTCGTTTTCCCGGGCACCCCTCTCGTCGGTGGGGATGTTTTTGCCTTCTCGGAGTGCGCCTGTTGATATTTTCAGTTCTTGAATAAAGATGAAATTGGCCACGGTGCGCTCCGCCCGTGGCCGTTTTTTTTACCCTCCAGCCTCTGCTGACCGGCCGCGGGCATCGTCTCGTGGCCTTTTTTATTGAGAAATGGAGGGTGTAACCATGGCGGTATTGAACGCTGAAAATCTGAGCCTGTCGTTTGGCGCCTTTGACCTCTTCAAAGGTTTCTCGTTATCCATAGCCAGCGACGCCAAAATCGGCCTCATCGGTCCCAACGGGGTTGGTAAAACCTCCCTGCTGCTCATCCTGGCGGGCATCAACCAGCCCACCACCGGCGCTGTGCATCTGGCGCGCGGCCGGCGCCTGGGCTATCTGCGGCAGGAGGCCGTGGACGCCTTCGCCGACCGGGAACACACCGTGTATTCCGAGATGCTCACCGTTTTCGCCGACCTGCAGGAGCAGCAGGCCTGTTTACACGCGCTGGAAGCCGCGATGGCAAATCACAGCGGGCCGGCCGGAGAGCTCCAGCGCCTGCTGGATCGCTACGGAGACCTGCAGGAGACCTTCGAGCGCAGCGGGGGATACGATTATGAGCTGCGCATCCAGCAAACGCTCAGCGGCCTGGGGTTGGGCAAAGAGCTCTGGCAGATGCCGCTCAAACACCTCAGCGGCGGGCAGAAAACCCGTGCCCTGCTGGCGCGCCTGCTGCTCGAAAAACCGGACCTGCTTATGCTCGACGAACCCACCAATCACCTGGACATCGAAGCGGTGGAGTGGCTGGAGCGCGTCCTGCGTGAATGGGAAGGCGCTGTGCTGATCGTCTCCCATGACCGCTTTTTTCTGGATAACACCGTGAACACCATCTGGGAGATGCACCCCGATGGCATCCATGTCTATCCCGGCACATACAGCGCTTACCTGCTGCAGCGTCAGGAGCGCTGGGAGTACGCGCAGCGCGTTTTCAAAGAGGAGAAAGAGCGCCTGCTTAAAGAGGTGGACTTCATCCAGCGCAACTGGGTGCGGGCCAGCACGCATGCACGCGCCATGGGCCTGCTGCGCCGCCTCTCTCGTGACCTGGCGATTGTGGAGAAGCACGGGGTGCTCGCCCTGCGCAGCGGGAAGAAGTGGTCGCAGTACGACGCCGAAACCCAGCGCCTGGCGGACCGTCCACTGGATGTCGTCGAAGCCATCCGCAAAGTGAACGCCATCAGCATGAACGATCCCCGCCCTCCGGCCATCCGGCCGCGCCTGGCGGAGAGCCAGATCGGCAGCGCGATTGTGCTGCGCGCTCACCAGACCGTTATCGGCTACCCGGGTAATCCGCTCTTCCGCATCGAAGATCTTGAGCTACGGCGCGGGGAGTGTGCCGCCCTGATCGGGCCCAACGGCAGCGGGAAGACCACCTTCATAAAAGTCCTTCTCGGCCAGCTTAAACCGCTGGAAGGCAGCGCGCAGATCGGTGAAGGCGCCAGTTTGAAGGTCGGTTATTTTGCCCAGTCGCACGATGAGCTCGACTCGGAGAGCACAGTGCTCGATGAGCTCACACGCCGCCACCCCATGAACGACGAGGCGGCCCGCAGGCTGCTGGCGCAGTACCTCTTCCGCGGCGAGGATGTGTTCAAACCGGTGAAAGCTCTCAGCGGCGGTGAGCGCGCCCGTCTGGCCCTGGCAATCCTGGCGGCCACCGGCGCCAACCTGCTGCTCCTCGACGAGCCCACCAACCATCTCGATATCCCCGCGCGTGAGGCGCTGCAGGAGGTCCTCGAAAATTATCCCGGATCCATCCTGCTGGTCTCACACGACCGCTTTCTGATCGACCGCCTTGCGACGCAGATCTGGGAAATTCGCGATGGCAGGCTCACCGTCTTCAAAGGACCTTACCGCCAGTTTGTGCTGCGCCGGGCAGCGGGTTCTCCGGCAGCTCCGGATCGCCGCATCCTGCTGGCCCCCAGGCCCATGATGCGCGACAACAGCCAGGAGACCCGCCGCCGGGCCCTGGCTCTGGACCAGATCGAAGAGCGCATTCGTCATCAGGAGAAGACCATCCAGCGCCTGTCTCGTGAGCTGGAGAAAGCAGGCAGGGCTGGCAGCTCCTACGAACATCTCAACGACCTGAGCTGGAAAATCGCCCAGGCGCAGGCGAAGCTGGACGAGCTCATGAGCGAATGGGAGCAGCTCGCCGTTTGAACGATTCATAAAACGTCTCCCGTACATTGGAACTGCACGGGAGACGTTTTTCTACGCACTACATTTTGACTACAGATTTTTCTGAAACCGGTGTACGATATTACGGATGGCCTGTACAGGTTCCACACAGGAGGGAGAAGCACCTTGGAGGCTCCGGATTTCAGCGAACCAGGAAGCAGGGCGCCTTCTCTAAGCAGGCGGGCATTAAAAAGGCCGCTCAGCATGTTGAGCGCCGCAGGCGCCGCGGCGCTGATCCTCTTCGTCGTCGTTCATCTGGCGCGTCAGGGCGTTTACGTCGAAGAGCTCAACTTCGTCGACGCCACCACCCTGCTCATGGTTGCCGTCCTGGTGCTGCGCAGCCTGTATAAGCTGCGCCGCGCCTCCGACCTGCAGGCCGTCTCCCTTGCCCTCATCGCCAGCCTGTCCTTCGTCTTTGGCTTTGAGGCCATCTACAAGTGGTCTTTTTATATCTTTCCGTGGAAAATGCCGCCGGCAGAGCTGCGTGAATGGGTCATCCAGATTGCCGTCGGCATGGTGGCCATCTCCGGCTTTGCACAGGGAATATTTCACTTCACCCGGGCCAGCCTGATTTCCGCTGTGGGCTTTCTCTTCCTCTGGCTCCTCTGGCTGGCGCTCGGCTTTCCCCAGCTCTGGAACGGGCAGGCCTACTATCAGCCCCTGCTGCCCGTCACGCTGGAATGGAACATGATCTATCTGCTCAACCGGGCAGCTAAGCTGGCTTTTTTCCTGATTTACTTTTTCCTATACGCATAGCGTCACGCATAAGCGTCACGCATAAACGTCCGCTCAGGGCAGCGGGTGCCAGAGCATCGCCAGGGCAATCGCCGTCAGCGCCAGCAGCGCTGCTGCAGCTGTAAAGACCACACTGATGTCCGCGTACTCCTCGCGCGTGACCAGCGTGGTCGGCAGTTCCTGAAACACCCGGTTCAATTCACTGGCGCTCGATGCTGAGTAATAGGACCCGCCGGTCATTGCTGCAATTTCTCTCAGGGTCAGTTCGTCAATCCCGCGCCGGAAACCGCCGCCAAACGAACCACCGCCCCAGCACG
>JAAYXE010000010.1 GCA_012516075.1 Chloroflexota bacterium
AACCGCAGCCCCTTTTCGAGAAGCCCCACGCAGGTGGGGCTTCGTGCTTTCCACAGGTGCGGCTTCAGCCGCCAGAAGTCGGGATCATCAAAGGTCGGGTCTGAGACCCGCCCCTCTGTCCGACCCTCCAACCGCCCCCTGTGGTGTGATACCGGCGGGTTCCTTTATCCTCGCCAGCGTCAACCAGCTCGCCGGGAAATCGTCGCCTGTCTGGAAAGAAAATGCATCCGTGTAATCCGTTCTAAAAATCCGTTGTCAAATCCGTTGTCACATCCGTTGACAGAAAAGCAGAAACCCTGCCTTGGGGGCAGGGTTCTGCTCAAATCAAACCGGAATAATGAAACCGACCGTGGGGTTACGATGCGATCCAGGATGACACGATCGTGGATAAATAGAATCTACAGGAAACTAGATGTTGGAAACGATATTGCTGAAGACATTGCCGATCGCCGGGCCGAGCAGCGCCAGAATGACGATCACGACGACAGCAACCAGAACGAGGATCAGCGCGTATTCGACGAGACCCTGACCTTTCTCCTTCGGTGCGAACAACATGGTTTTTCACCTCCTTTCGGTTTCAGAATTATCTTTTTCCGGATCGCCACCGCTATTGTACAAACGTAACAGGTATAAATCAATAGGACAGGCCTTAATTTTCCCTAACAACCGTGCAAGATATCGAGTTTATGCAACAAAGATTGGCAGACAAAAAAGGCGCTGTAAAAAACAGCGCCTTTTGGGGTCAAAAAACAGGCAGACGCTTACCGGTCTGCACGCGGTGCCCCGGCGGGGATCTGGAAGGTCACCCGGGTGCCCTTGCCGGTGATGCTCTCGATGTCGAAGCTGCCGCCGAGCATCTCGGTGCGGTCGCGGATCACCTTCAGGCCCATGCTGGAGCGATCGGAGAGCAGCTCCAGGTCGAAGCCCTTGCCGTTGTCTTCGACGGAGATCTTGACGCGCTTGTCGCCCATATCCACGTGCACCTGCACCTGCGAGGCCTGGCTGTGGCGGGCGGCGTTGTTGAGCAGCTCCTGGATGGCGCGGAAGATCATCACTTCCTGGTACGACTCAAGGCGCCGCTCGGTGCCGGTCACCGCCAGGCGGATATCCAGGCCGGCCTGCTCTTTGAAGGCGTCCACGTAGCGCTTCAGCGTGGGCACCAGCCCCAGATCGTCGAGCATCATGGGGCGCAGTTCGAAGACGAAATCGCGCACCTTCTGGAACGTGCTCATGGCCGAGGCCTTCATCGTGTCCAGCTCTTCGCGCGCCTTCGCCTGGTCGACATCGAACAGCCGCATGGCGATCTCGGTCTGCAGGATAAAGTTGGAGAGGGCCTGAGCAGGGCCGTCGTGCATGCGGCGGGCGAGCTGCTGGCGCTCGGCCTCCTGCGCCTGGATAATCATCTCCACCGTCTCGGCGGTGGTGGAGCGGCCGCGCGGACCGGCGCTGTCCAGGTTTTCGCCCTCGATCACCTGCAGGATGCGCTCCAGCAGGCTCACCTGCCCTTTCAGGTGCGCTTCATCGCTCTGCAGCTTCTCCACCTGCCCGCGCATCACGAACAGACGCTGCTGCGCATCCAGGGCCGAATCGTAAGCCGTGCGGATATCCTCGCGCGGCAGGGTGTCAAAATGCGCCTGAACCTGCTGCAGGTGAGCGGTGATGGAAGCGTTGCGCTGGGCCAGCTTCATCACCTCGTGCTGGCTCTGGTCGAGCATGAGCGCAATTTCCTGCAGCTCGCGGCGGTGCTGATCCACCTGTGCCTGCAGCTCGGCTTTCAATTTCTGCCAGACATTCTCTTCCGTCTGTGTTTCGTATGGCACCATCGTTCTACTCCTGCGACTCCGAATCCTGATCGTACAGGCGCACCCAGCCGCGCTTGAGGGCATAGATCGCCGCCTGTGTGCGATCCTCCACGCCCAGCTTGCGCAGAATGGCTGTCACATGATTTTTCACGGTCTGGTGGCTGATCTTCAGCATCGATGCAATCTCTTTGTTGCTCAAACCGCGAGTCACATAGGAGAGAACCTCCATCTCCCGGGCCGACAGCGGCTGGAACGCGTCTTCATCACCGGCGTACTGGTGCTGAGACGGGTCGAAAGCCGCATCAATCCCCAGGAATTCGATCTCCTGCAGATCAGAACCAGAATCGCGTGCGGCCACCTGACGGATGGTCTGTATCAGGTCTTCTGGCAGCACATCCTTGGTACAGTAAGCGGCAGCGCCGGCGTGCATGGCGTGGAGCTGCTGCTGGGTATCGTCGTATGCGGTCAGCAGGATTACGCGTGTATTTAACTTTTCGGCTGCGATCATGCGTGTCACCTGCTGGCCGTTCATCCCCGGTAAATTGACGTCCAGGATGGCGATATCAGGGCGCTTTGCACGGATCAGCTCCAGTCCCTTTTCTCCGTTCGCAGCCTCACCAACGACCTGCAGGTCTGGTTCAAGGCTTAACGTGTTCACCACACCCTGGCGGAAGAGGGGATGGTCATCGACTACAACTATTGAGATCTGATTCATATGTTGTTCATGAGTATAAGCAGCTGTCTCTGGTCTGAGCAGAGTATAGCATAGGTAAAGTTGCCGTACCAGATAAAAAACAAACGAATTCGAAAGAAAGGTTTCAGCGCCAGCGGTAAACGGCCATGTTCTCGCCGCCCAGCGCCGGGCTGAAAGCGCCGTCCGTGGAGAAAACCAGCTCCGCCTGCTGCGTGAGCTGCGGGTACCAGCCCGGGAAGGTGACCAGATACTGCGCCTGGTGGCGGTCGAGAAAGGCAGCCAGGCCGGCCTCATCGCGGATCACCGGGATCACCTCAGGCGAGATCAGACCCGCCAGGTCGAGCAGCGGCCGCCCGGCGAAGTAGCCCAGGGCGCCAATATCGTGGGCGGCGACCAGCGCCCCCTCCGGGACGTTCTCCCGCACCCAGCGGGCGGTGTCGACCATTTCGGTCTCGATGACCGCCACGTCGCGCGCGCAGGTCTGCGCCCCCTGCACCCAGAAAACAGCCAGCAGCAGCGCCAGCCCCAGCACCCAGGCGCGGGAAAGCACGCGCCGCACCATCTGGGGTTCATCTATGCGAACCCACTCCAGCAGCCCGGCCATGCCCCAGATCAGGTAAACCGGCACAGCCGGCAGGATGTAGCGCCCGTGCTGGTAGGTGACCGGCAGGCGCCAGGCGTACACGAAGAGGTAGCCCAGGGTCCAGATGGCGCCGGCCAGCGCGGCCCAGTCCCGCCGGCGGATCCCGGAGCGCAGGCTGAGGACGAACCCGGGGAGCAGCAGCGCCCCGGCCCCGACGAGCGGCTGGACGAGCTGCTGCGCGTAGCGCTCCAGCAGCGGGATCTGGCGCAGTTCAGCGTACTCGGCCTGTTTGGCGAAGAAGGTGTTGGGCCACCACTCTCCCGCAAGCGCCTGGTTGAAGAGCAGATACGGCAGGAAGAACGCCAGGGCACCGGCCAGGAACGCCAGCCCGCCGCGCAGGCGCCGCTGACAGTCGGGTTCGCCGGACAGCAGGACCATCAGGGCCGGGCCGCTCAGGGTCAGCCCGTCGGGGCGGATCCACACCGCCAGGCCAACCAGCAGGCCCAGGAGCAGCCAGCGCACGCGCTCCTGCAGCAGCAGGGCGAAGAAGGACACGATCACCAGGGCGTAGAGCAGGGTCTCCATGCCCGAGGCCGCCGCCCAGACCACGCGCCAGTCGAAGACCAGCAGCAGACCCGCCCACAGGGCCAGGTGTGCCCTGCCGGGGGCCAGGCGGCGAACCAGCGGCAGGGACGCCGCCGCCAGGCCGCACAGGCAGGCCCAGCCCAGGAAAAACGTCCAGACGAACGGCCCCAGCCCGAGCAGGTGGCCGGGCGCCAGCAGCAGCGTCCACAGCGGCGAGGTCGAGCCCGCCGAGGGCTGGCCGGGGATGAAGGACCATTCTCCGAGCAGTGCCAGATTGCGGGCGTAGGTCTGGTGGATCCAGGCGTCGTCCAGGGGAAAGCCGGTGCGCAGGTACAGCTGGCTGTAGAGCAGGTAGCCCAGCAGCGAGAGCAGCCCGGCCGGCAGCAGGATCCAGCTTCGCCTAGTCCCCCGGAGCAGTCCGCGGGTGGTGTTCATGCTTCTCCTTGGAAGGCGGGATCGCACTGCAATCCCGGATGATGGCTGTGTTTATTTATAACGGGGATCGCCCGCGCTGCGGGAGGAACCTTACGCTTTTCTTAATCCAGTATGCCGGGCTGTGCGCTCCACGTACCGCCTGTGTACAGGATCCAGGGTGCAAATACGCAGCGCTCCTCTCCAATGTCGTGTCCACGCAGTCTCATAAACGTGAATTCAACCCCACACCTGTAAGAGCACAGCAGCCGGTGCACAGGGGCTTGCGGTAAACAAAGCCGCAGCCATGCACCCTTACCCTGCCCGTCCCCTACTCTCCACCCGGGAGAATTTCGTACAGAACCGCCCCAGCAGCCGTGCCCAGATAATCCAGGCGGCCGTGATCGCGCGGGTTCTCGAACAATTCGGAAGCCCCATGAATCTGGTCGATCTCCAGGGCCAGATAACGGGCGCCATAGCGGTCTGCTGCAGCGAGCAGCGTGTCCAGATCCCCGGAGGGAATCACCAGCGCCGGGCGGCCGGAGACCAGGTAATAACCTGGCGGGTTGTTGACCAGCACGCGGTCATCCGGGGCGGCGCCCTGCGCCGCCAGGGTCTGTTCGATCTGCGCGTAGCGGGCGGCTGCCTGGTTCCACAGCGGCTCGCCGGGCTTCCCGATCACCCGCCCGTAGTACAGCGCCAGCGTCAGAACGGCCGCCGCAGCCGCGATCAGCGCGCCGAACACCGGCCGCGAGCGCTCGGGTTCCCAGCTGCGGTGGCGGCGGCCCCACTCGAGAAAAGCATCCAGCCCGGCCGGCACGACCGCCCAGAAGAGGGGCTGCAGGGCCGCGCCGGAGTGGAAGAAGCCGCCGCGCCCGCCGGCGAAGGGAAACGCCAGGGTCATGGCCGCGAACGTGAGCAGCCAGGCGGCTGCACCCAGGATCACCGGCCGCTGCCTGCGCAGGCGCCACAGACCGGCCAGCACCAGCGGGGCCAGGAAGATCTCGCCCTGCACGCTCAGCGCCGTCTGCAGGTTGAGCCCGGCCGCTTCCAGGCGGGGCTGCAGTACCGCCGCCGGGCCGGCGGCCAGCCAGGTCTGCAGGTTGAGGCTGCCGGCAGGGTAAGCGTAAAGCTGGTCGTAAGCCGTCAGCCACAGTGTGCGCCCGCCCCCCGGCGCCAGGGGCACGCCGAATGCCGCCAGATTGCGCAGCATCCAGGGGCCCATCACCAGCAGGTAGCCGGCCAGCCCCAGCGCGCTGAAGCGCAGCACGGCGGCGGCCGTGCCGCAGGCGGGACCGCCGGAACGGTGCTCGCCCTCCAGAAGCCAGCCGGCCAGGGGCAGCAGCGCCAGCCAGAGCAGCCCGTCGGCGCGCGCCAGATGCATCAGGCCGGCCAGCAGTCCCAGCAGCACGGGCTGCAGGGCAAACGAGGGTCGCCCCGCCGCCAGCAGCCACAGCGCGCCGAGCAGCATGTAGATCCCGAACGTGTCGCTTGTGGGTAAATAAGGCAGGTAGAAGGCCGGCAGCAGGGCCAGGGAACCGGCCAGCAGAGCTGCGCCGCGGCGCGCGCTCAAACGGCTGGCCAGCAGGGCAGTCAGCGGGGGCACCGCGGCCGCCAGGAGCACGAACCCCAGGCGGCCGGCCGTAAAGGTCACCTCGCCGCTGAGCCACATGCCCAGCGCGGCCAGCAGCGAGGCCAGGGGCATCCAGTAGGCGTGCGAAGGATGCGGCAGCCCGGCCGGATCATCCAGATAATTCCACAGAAAGGGCTCGCTGAACCCGTATCCCTGCGCCAGGCGCATCCCCCCGGCCAGGTAATACTCGGCGTCCATATAGCCGGGCGTGGTCTGCGGGAGGGCGGCCAGGGTGAAGGCGCCCAGCCCGAGGGTGAACAGGGCCGCCAGGGGCAGAACCATGCCAGCGCGCGGTGCAGCCCCTTCCCGCGCGGCCTCGCTATCCCACATCCCGGACCTCCCGGCCCGGGAGCGCCGCAGCCTGGTCGGACCGGATCAGCCCGCGCACCCACACCAGCAGCGCCAGGAGCGCCAGCGGCAGGGGGAAGAACATGACCGCCTGCTCCTTGTTCCCCACCACCGTGGCGTAGTGCAGCCACCACTGGCCCACCAGCGAGACCAGCATCCCGGCCAGCAGCGCGCCCCGCCCCCAGGTGAAGCGGCGGTCCACCTGCTCAAACAGCCACACGATGGGGACGAGCAGCATGGCGTAATTGGCCGTGGCCGAGCGGGGCACGATCACGTTCGACACCAGCAGGGTGACCGCCAGGGCGTAATGGAAGCCGGCCTCAGCCTCTGCGGACTGGAAGGTTTCGCGCCAGGCGAGCAGCATCCAGGCCGCCAGCAGGCCGGTGAGCAGGATCTCAACCGGCGTGCCCAGCTGGGGCAGGAACTGGTGCGTGAGCACCCACACCGGGCTCTGCCCAACCGTGTAATCACTGTAAGTGGAGAGGCGCACCAGGTAATCGCTCACCCAGGTGGGCAGCACGATCAAACTGCCCAGGAGCAGCGCGCCCAGGCAGACGCCGTAGGAGATTAAAAAGTCGCGCCGCTTCTTTGCGAACCCCCACAGCAGCAGGAAAGGCACGACGAGGAAGACCAGGGTCGGTTTGACGGTGGCGAGCACCAGCGCGGCGCCGGCCCAGCGGTCGCGCCCCTGGTGGAGGAGATACAGCGTGCAGGCCAGGGAGAAAAAACCCAGGATGGCGAACTGCCCCAGGATGATGCCGCGCGCCTGCGGGTAAGAGAACAGGCACCAGGCCAGGAACAGGGCCTGCATCCAGACCGGCGGCTTCCAGCGGTACAGCCGCATCATGAGGACCACCCCGCTAAACAGGGCCGCCTGCAGCACGGTCATGTACAGGGCGCGCGCGGCCGGGTAGCTGAGCAGGGTAAAGGGGGCGTGGATGAGCAGGGCGTAGGGCAGGTACACCAGGCGGTGCTGGTCCTCGCCGGGCAGCGCCGGCCGGCCGAAGATCGCCTGCTGGGTGTACAGTGCGGCCTCGTCGGAGTAGGGGTTGACGCCCTCTTTGAGGAAAAGCTCCGTCACCGAATAGTAGGTGAGGAAATCGTTGCCGCCCGGCGACCGCAGGGTGAAGTACTTCCAGGTCCCCCAGGTGTAGAGGACCCCGGCCAGGACCAGCAGGAAGATACCGGCAGCCGTGGACCGTGCGGCGTTCTCCTTCATTACAGCATCTCCTGGGCGGCGGCCTCCTCCAGGGGCAGGCGCGGCGGGCGCAGCGCCCACCAGCGCACCCAATACAGGGAGGCCAGCAGGTAGAACGGCAGCAGGAAAAAGTTGAGCAAATTGTGGATGGCCCGGTAGCCGCTCACCGCGCCCTGCCATGCCAGGCCCCACAGACCGGCCGTGAAAACCAGCAGACTGAGGACGATCAGGGTTTTACCCAGCGCGCCCCAGCGCTCGTCCCACACTTCCATCGACAGCGCCAGTGCGGGCAGCATCATCACGTAATGGTCGGGCGAGGTGGGGATGCCGGTCAGGCTGCTGACTACGATGGTCAGGCAGGCCGTCCAGAAGAAATGGCGCATTTCGGCGCCGCGCGCCAGGCGCCACTCCCAGAAGAGCAGCCCCAGGCTGAACACGGTCAGGCCCCAGCCGATCTGGCGGCCGATGCCCGGCAGGCTGCGGAAGAGCACCCCTCCGGGCGCAGAGGGCGGCGCCAGCACCACCAGGTATACCAGCACCTGGCGGGCATAGGCGGCAAGCCAGTCGGGGAAGAACAGTAAAGTGCTGAAGAGGAAAAAGAGCAGGCTGACGACGAAGCTGGCGGCGATCCCGCCCCGGCGGGCCGAGAGCGCCCAGATGATCACGAACAGGATGAGCAGGAAAACCACCTGCGGGGTGATGGTGGAGAGCGCCAGCAGGAAGCCGGCCAGCACGTCGTGACCGGCGCGGATCGCCAGCAGCGCCAGCAGCACCATCAGCGAGGTCAGGATCACCACGTGACCGTTGATCAGCGCCCGGCCGCCGAAATACCACAGCACGGAGAAGAGCAGAAAGGCCGCCAGCAGCGGCCGCGAGGGCCGCCAGCGGCTGAGCGAAATGCTCACCACACCGGCGGCCAGCAGGGCGGCTTCCAGTGCGGTCATCCACACGGCGGTGGCCAGCTCGAAATCGGTGATCAGGGAAAACGGCAGGTAGACGACAAACGCATAAAAGGGGAACAGATAGAAGACCGGTGGGTCGTTCGGCCGCGGCCGGCGCCCCAGCACCAGCTCCTGCAGCCCGCGCACCGCCTCGTCGCTGTACGGGCTGATCCCGTCCTTCACGAACCACTGGGTTCCGGCCCAGCGCGGCAGGAAATGGCCGCCGGCGTCGAAATGGGTCACAAAGCGGTAGTTGGCCCACAGCAGCCCGCCCAGGCAGGCCAGGCCGAGGATGACGAGTGCGATCAGCGCGAGGTTGGCTCTCAGGTTTCTCAATCTGCCTCCACAGACGGGTGCGGGGTAAACCTGCGCAGACTGTCCCAGAACAGGGCCGCCAGCAGGACCAGCAGCAGGCTGCGCAGCGGGACGGTGAGCCACAGCCCCCAGTTCAGGCTGCGCGAGAGCAGCAGCGGCCACTCCAGCAGGTTTACGAGCACGAAGGTCACTGCCATCAAACTGCCCAATTTTTCCGGAAGGACAAGCATGATCAACGGCAGTAAGTATAGCACCCATTGCGGGCTCCAGCCGGGTGACCAGAGCAAAAAGATGCACCACGCCATGCCCAGGAACGCGGCGGCTGAACGCGGGCCGCCGCGCGGGAGGCGCAGGTACAACCCCAGCCCCAGCAGGCCGGCGAGGATGAGCGTGAGCCAGGGGGGCACGACGGGCGGGTTCCCCTGCGGCTGCAGGGCGGCCGCCGGGTCGAAGCGCTCGGCCAACGGCCCGAAATTGCCCGTCCCCAGGTTGCCGTCGAGCAGCGCCCAGACCGTCTCCCAGGAACCCTTTCCCGCCTGAGAGCCCAGCGAGGCCAGGGTCATCTCAGGGGAGGCGGCGTACAGCAGGGCATAGACCAGCGCCGTCACCCCCAGGGCGGCAGCCGTTGCCCGCAGGGCGCGCCGGGGCGGCAGCCGGTACCAGGCGGCGGACAGGGCCAGCAGCGGGAAGAGCTTGGTCAGCGCGCCGGCCGCCAGGGCCAGACCCGCCGGCACATCCCGCCCTTCGAACAGCCAGCACAGCCCCAGCAGCATGAACAGGACCGGGAGGGGATCGAAATACCACCACCCGTAAGCCAGGCAGAGCGTCAGCAGGAAGTAAAGCAGCCGCGAACCGGGGCGGCCCTCCCCGCCGTACAGGAGCCCGTCCAGGCGCAGGAACAGCGCCAGCCCGCCCGCCTGCGCCAGCGACAGGCTGATCACCAGCAGGTAATCGTACACGTGCTGCTGCCCGCCGGCCAGCAGGTACAGCAGGCGCGAGAAGAAGGGGAACAGCGGCGGAAACTCGACCCAGAAATCGAAGTAGGGCCAACCCAGGGCGGCCAGGTTGAAGAAGTGCTGCAGGTCCCCGTAGCCGCGCAGCCCCTCCAGGGGCAGTGCGGCGGTGAAGAGCAGGCGGGCGAACAGAAAGTAGAACGGCAGATGCCGGGTGTGCAGTTTCATAGGATCGCTGGCCGCGCGGCAGGCCCAGCGCGGCGGTTCAGGCTGGAAGAGTCTGATTATAAAGCGCCCTCAGAGCGCTCAGGCCACCCAGACCCAGTTCAAAAAGGCCCAGACGAACAGGGCCTGCAGCAGCAGGAACACAACGGTCACCAGCGCCCGCTGCCAGGGCCGCTGCAGTACCTGAGCCAGGATGAAAAAGAGCGGGAAGGCCGCCAGGGTGTAGCGCATAAACCCGGGGATCAGCCCGCCGGGGTAGGCGCCGCGCATCAGGACCATGGCCAGCAGGGCGATGTTGTGCAGGGTGAAGCCCGGGGAGATCCTGAAGCTGCCGGCGATGGTGAGCAGGATGAACGCACCGAACAGGGCCAGTTCCACCCAGTCGGTGAGCATCATGGGCGTGTGCAGCAGGCGGTCGACCATCAGGGCAAAGCCCTTCCAGGGCGGCACTACGGCGGTGTTCCAGTTGCTGTAGGCCGCGGTGATGCTCCCCAGGCCGCTCAGGCGCAGCCAGAGGTTCTGGCCCAGGTAGGCCAGCAGGGGCGCCAGCGCTGCCAGCCAGGCGGCGGCCTGCGAGGGGTAGAAGAGCGCCGCCCAGAAGCGGCGCTCCCTGAGGCTCCCCAGCAGCGCCTGCACCTGCTCGCGCGGCGCAGCGGCGTCAGCCCCCGTGCAGCGCACGGCCAGCAGCCAGCCCAGCGGGATGCACAGCAGCATCCCCTGCACGCGCGCCAGGGCCGCCAGCGCGCCGGCAAGCGCCGCCCAGCCCCAGCGCTCGCGGCGGGCGAACAGCCAGGCCGCCAGGGCGCAGACCAGGTACAGCGATTCGGCGTAGCCGGCGTACAGGAAGAACGCGGCCGGGAAGGCCGCCCACAGCAGCAGGGCGAGGCGCGCCAGGGGCGCGTCGTGCAGTTCCTCACGGGCCGCGCTCAAGAACAGGCCGAAGGCGCCCAGGCAGGCCAGGTTGGAGACCACCAGCCCGCCGAGCAGGTAATTGCCGCCCACCAGCGGCTGGACCAGGCGGGTCAGCAGGGGGTACAGGGGCTGAAAGCCCACGCTGCCGTCGGCGGCGTCGTAGCCCAGGGCGGCGATCTTCAGGTACCAGCCGGTGTCCCAGCGGTACCAGGCGTCGAGCAGATGCTCCCACAGGGGGCTCCAGTCCGGTACGACCAGCGGGCGGATCTGGTAGGTGGGGTGCCGCAGGGCCCACTGCGGGAAGGCGATGTGGGCATCCGCTGCCAGCCAGGCCATGCCCGAATACAGCAGGCGGTAGGTCAGAAACAGGCCCAGCACCAGCAGCAGGTCGCGTGGAGGGGAGATTTTTCGATGAGAGAGCACAGCGCCTTCCTGGGATGCGTGAAGTGGGTGGTTTTGATTATATGGCTTTCCAGGAGGGCGCTGTTTTCAATCCTGATAGCCGCGGCGGGGGGGACGTGGAGGAACACGGTTTTTTATCTCGCTCCCATGCTCTGCGTGGGAGCGTCGACCCGGCCGCTCTGCGGCCATCACGGGCCACCCGCGCCCCGCAGAGTGCCCACGGAGCCCGGCAGCTAAAGCTGCGGGCTGCAGATACCACGAAACCTGGCCTGCGCCAGGTTTCGGGTGTGTCATTATTAACTCGCTCCCACGCTCCGCGTGGGAGCGTCAAACTGGCCGCTCTGCGGCCATCTCGAGTAGTCCAGAGCCCCGTGCTCAACCGTCCACCCCGCAGAGCGCCCACGGGGACCGGCATGGTTCCCAAGTTCGGGAGCCAGAATAAAAATGACCAGCCCCACGCAGGTGGGGCTTCGTGATCTTCACAGCAGCGGCTTCAGCCGCCAGTACCTTAACACTCCCTCGCTCCAAGTGGGCGTCTAACCAAGCGCTCTGCGGCCGCCACGGGCTGCCCAGCGCCCCAGATGCGCAGCATCACCTGCGTCCTTCCATCACCGGACCCCCACCTGTAGTATACTCACTCCAAATTCCCCCTCCCGAGACAACCCATGCAGCGACCGAACATCCTCTACATCCACTCCCACGACACCGGCAGGTATGTTCAGCCCTACGGGTATGCGGTTCCCACACCCAATATCCAGCGGTTAGCGGAAGAAGGCGTGCTCTTCCGCCAGGCCTTCTGCGCCAGCCCGACCTGCTCCCCCAGCCGGGCCTGCCTGCTGACCGGCCAGTACGCCCACAACAACGGCATGCTCGGCCTGGCTCACCGCGGCTTCTCCCTGAACGACTACAGCCATCACCTGCTGCACACCCTGCGCAGGGTCGGCTACGTCTCCGCTCTGGCCGGGGTGCAGCATATCGCCAACATGTTCCCGGTGCCCTGGCAGGCCATTGGCTACGATATGTACCTGGGCGACCCGCCCTCCCCAAAAGCCGGCCTGGACATCCCCGACAACCAGGCGCACCTGGCAGCGGTCGATTTCCTCACCAGCAGCCCGCCGCAGCCCTTCTTCCTCTCGGTCGGCTTTAAAGAGACGCACCGGCAGTTCCCGCCGCTGGATGAAGAAGCGGTCAACCCGGATTACGTGCAGCCGCCCGCTCCCCTGCCCGACGTCCCCGCGGTGCGCGAGGACACGGCGCGCTTTCTCCTCAGCGCCCGCAGTTTAGACGCCAAAATGGGGGCGGTGTTCGACGCCCTGGAGCGCAGCGGACTGGCCGAAAACACCCTGGTTATCTGCACCACAGACCACGGCCTGGCCTTCCCGCATATGAAATGCAATCTCACCGCGCACGGCACCGGGGTGATGCTCATTCTGCGCGGGCCGGGCGGTTTTTCGGGCGGTAAGGTGATCGACGCACTGGTGAGCCAGATCGACATCTTCCCCACGCTGTGCGACCTGCTCGAGATCCCGCAGCCGGAGTGGCTGCAGGGGGTCTCCCTGCTGCCGCTGGTACGCGGCGAGGCAGCCGAAGTGCGCGCAGAAGTCTTCGCCGAGGTGAATTTCCACGCTGCCCCCGAGCCGATGCGCAGCGTGCGCACCCGGCGCTGGAGCTACATCCGGCGCTTCGACGAGCGCAGCCGGCCGGTGCTGCCCAACGTAGACGACGGACCCAGCAAGAGCTTCCTGCTGGAGCACGGCTGGGGCGAGATCGCCCCGCCGGCCGAGGCGCTGTACGACCTGGCGCTGGACCCCAATGAGAGGCATAATTTGACCGGCTGTCCGGGGTATGAGGAGGTGGCTGCGGAGATGCGCCTGCGCCTGCAGCGCTGGATGGAGGCCACGCACGACCCGCTGCTGGAAGGGCCGCTCACACCCCCGCCCGGCGCGACGCTTAACGACCCCGACGGGCTGTCGCCGTCTCACGGACCGTATCTGGACACCGGATCGGGCCGCGCATGAGCACCGCCTGGCACTCCCACGCAGGAGCGTGGGAGTGATTTTTTAAGGCGGACACGGAAAAACGCACAGGACGCTGAGCGGGCGGACAATCGATCTGCGCTGTCAGCGACCTTCCGCATCCATCCGCGGCCCCCATCCTCCCCGGTAAACCTGCATCACATCCGCCGCGGGGCGGCCGGTGCGCAGCAGCGCAGCCATCGTCCGCATGGGGGCGTCGATATGGCGGAAGAAGCGCCGGTAGCCGGCGCATAGAACGTTCAGCCCCGCCTCGCCGTCTGCGGTCGTGTGCAGCCGGTCCTTCGGGCAGCCGCCGCTGCAGGCAAAAAGCACATCGCACTCCCGGCACTGGCGCGGCAGGCTTGCGCGCTTGCTCAGTCCAAAACGGATCTGCTGCGCGGACCCCACCAGCTCCGCCAGCGGCTGTTCCAGGATGTTCCCCAGCCGGTGCTGCGGATCGACGAAGTGATCGCAGGCGTACAGGTCACCGTTGTGCTCCAGGGCCAGCGCCAGGCCGCAGGTCGGGGCGTGCACGCACAGCGGGGCGGGCAGCCCCATCCAGGCCGCCAGGGCGGCGTCAAACTGCTGCACAAACACCTGACCGACATCCCCCCGCACCCACTCGTCGAAGACGGCGGTCAGGAACTCGCCGTAGCCTTCCCCTGTAACCGAACGGTCCGACACCCCGCCCGGGGCAGCCGGGTCCGCCTCCACCACAGGGATAAACTGGATGAACTGCGCCCCCACCTGGTCGCGCAGGAAGCGGTAGACGTCCAGCGGACGGCCGGCGCTGGCGGCGTGCACGCAGCACAGGATGTTGAACTCCACCCGGTGACGCTGCAGCAGGCGGATCGCCTCCAGTACGCCGGTATGTGTGGGCCGGCCCAGGCGGTCGCGGCGGAAAGCGTCGTGCACCCCGGCCGGCCCGTCCAGGCTGACGCCCACCAGAAAGTGGTTACGGCGGAAGAAGCGCGCCCATTCATCGTCGAGCAGCAGTCCGTGGGTCTGAAGCACGTTGCGCACCACCGTCCCCGGCCGGCGGTATTTACGCTGCAGCTTCAGGATGCGGCGGAAGAAGTCCAGCCCCATCAGGGTGGGCTCGCCGCCCTGCCAGGCGAACTCCACTTCCGGCGCCTGCTGGGACTGGAGGTAGTCGCGCACATAAGCTTCCAGCACCGCATCAGACATGCGGAAGCTGCCGCCCGGGTAGAGGTCTGTTTTTGAGCGGTAGTAACAGTAGGAACAGGCCAGGTTGCAGACCGGGCCGCGCGGTTTGCACATCACGTGGAAGACTGGTGGTGGGGGAGGCAATAGGGGCATCTGTAAACCACTGAGGCGCTGAATCGGCTGAAGCGCTGAGTGAGGGGACGCGGATTGACGCAGAGAGCGCAGATCAACGCGGAAGTCTGGATTACGGGTTCCCGGGCATGGGACCATGCCGGGTTCCGCGGGCGCCGGACAGCCCGTGGTGGGCGCGGAGCGCCCCGGTTAACGCTCCCGCACCCGGCCGTGTCCTACCTGCGGTAGATCACCGCCAGGGAATCAGCGTACGCCCGCTCCCAGCCGCTGCTTTCGAGCTCGCTTACCACGGGCATGTCGGGCTCGAGCAGCACCACGCCGATCTCCCAGCGGTCCAGCACGTCCTGCCAGCCGGGTTCGGCGCGCACCACCTGCAGCCACTGGCTGATGATCTCGTCGTTGTACAGGTCGGTGCGCCCGTCGACAAACACGGGGTATTCGGGCAGCGCCCACACCAGGTAGCCGCCGTAGTTATACGAGTTGAACAGCTTTCCGGAACTGTGCGGCTGGGATCGCAGGAAATCCACCGCTTCCACCGGCAGCGTTTCGGCGAAATGCTCCTGGTTGACTTCTGCCGGAAAGACCAGCGCCAGCTTGAGCACGCCAGCAGCAGCCAGCAGGGCCAGCAGCGCCAGGTTGAGGCGGCCCTGGAAGGGCGTGCGCGGGCGCTCGCTCAGGCCGCTGTAGCCCCAGCGCTGCCCCAGCGCCCGGGCCAGCGGATCGGCGTGGCGGGTGAGCACCAGCGGCGCGGCCAGGGAGAAGAGGGCGATGTTGCGCCCGGCCGTGAGGGCCATATAGCCGAAGCCGGCGAAGAGCAGGAAATCGGTCAGCAGCAGGCGCCGGCGGGAGAACCCCACCGCGCCGAAGGTCAGCAGCAGCAGCCAGATAAAAGGCTGCACGGACCGCGCCTGCAGGTCCGGCGGCTGCCACTCCTGGATGTATTCCTGCACGGCCGTGATGCCCACGGTTTTGAAGGGGTATGCCAGCATCTCCGGGCCGGAGGGGTTCAGGCTGGCAGCGGCCAGCAGCAGGGCTCCGGTCAGCGCCAGCGGGCGAACGCTGCTCCAGCACCGGATGCGCAGCCCGTCGAACAGCGCCCCGGCCAGGTACGCCCCCCAGATGAGGAAGCCGGCCGCAAAACCGCCGTGGCTGTTCACCCACACGAGCATCACCAGCGGGAGCAGCAGCAGGCTCCCCAGGTGCCCGTCATGCGGTTCAGTATCCATTCGCCGGCGCCAGCGCTCCAGCACCAGCAGGAAGAACGCCGCGGCGGCAAAGGTGACCATATACGGGCGGGCCGCCCAGTACACGCCCGAGGCGGCAGCGGCCAGCACCACGGCGAAGGCGCGCAGGAAGGGCCCGCCGTGCAGGATGGGGTAGATGCAGGCAAACGCCAGGGTGACCATGGCCGCCGTCCACAGGTTGAGGCCGCCCGGTCCCAGCCAGCGGTAGATCAGATAAAGAGGCGCCTGCACCAGCCAGCCGGGGTACTCCCAGGGCTGGCCGGAGCGCGTGTGCGAGAAGCTGTCCACGCGCGGGATGGCCCTGTTCTCGACGATCCACTGGCCGGCCCGCAGGTGCCACCAGGTGTCGGTGTCCACCGAGATGCGGGCGGCCATGGCGAACACGGCCAGAAAAGTGATGCACACAACCAGCTTACGGGTGCTCATCGGTGAAGCCTCCGGCGGCCTGCTCCAGCTCGTCAGGCCGGACCGGCCGCGAGAGCCCGTAGTACACGCGGTAGGGGCCGATCTGCCGTTCCTGGAAGCTCACCTCCAGGCGGGCGAAACCGGTGCGCAGCAGCTCGTCCAGGCGCGGGTGCTGGGTGGTGATGTAGGCGGTGTGCGGGCTGCTCTCCACCAGCCGGGTGTACGCCGGGTAGCGGTCGTCCCGGGGGTTATAGCGCAGATCGGCTTTATAAGGCAGATGCGGGGCGAAAATCAGCTCCTCCCCGGAAAGAAAGGCCAGCCGGAACGTGACCCAGTAGTTGGAGTAGCCGCGCGTCTCGCCCTGTTCGCGCAGGAAGGCCATCAGCTCGTCGTCGTGGCGGTTGTTGAAGGCGGAGATGGGGTCGAACTGGGTGGTCAGCCCCTGGGGATCCGCAGCCGCCCGACCGATCTCCAGCGCGTTGGCCCCAATGATGAGCAGGGCAGCGGCCAGCCCGGCGGCTGCCCGCCAGCGCCAGACCCGCGCAACGAACAGCGCCAGCAGCAGGACCAGGGGCAGGTAGAGCGGCAGGAAATAGCGCCCGGAGGAGTCGATGCCTATGTGGGAGAGGATGATCGCCCCCCCGCTCACCAGCGAAAACAGCGCCAGCAGCCTCCCAGCGCCCGGGGACAGGACGGGGCCGTCGTCATCCTTATGGCGCAGCAGGTGCACGGCCGTCAGCGCGGCCGCCAGGTAGACCAGCAGGGTGAGGACGATGTGCGGCCAGGGGGCCAGACTGCCCGTCCAGGGCCAGCGCCAGCCCAGCAGGGCCGGTATCCCCAGCAGCAGGAAGCCCGTCAGGCGGTAAATCAGGCTGGATTCAACGCCCAGCACGCCGCCCAGGTCGCCAAAGGCGGCCCAGTGGTGGGTGAGGTTGTAGGCCCACCAGGGGGAACTGCCGGCGAAAAAGCCCAGCGCAGCCAGGGCATACGCCCCCGGGCGGCGCAGGCCGAAGCGCAGCAGCCCCAGCACGGCCACGGGCAGCAGGTACACCCCGGCCATCCCCAGCGTCCAGAAGGCCAGGCCGCCTACCAGCCCGAGCGCCAGCCAGGCCGGGCCTTTCTCCTGCCAGCGGCCGTAGATCACCTCATAGCCCAGCAGCAGGATCAGGTTGCCGAAGACCAGCGATTCGCCGTAGCCGCCCAGGCTGGCGGTGGTGTAGGTGCTCACCAGCACGGTGGGCACCGCCGCCAGCCAGACCGCCGCGCTGGCCACACGCCCATCGAAAAACAGGCGCCGGGCCAGCAGCCACAGCGTGAGCAGGTAGAGCAGGTACAGCGCCGACTGCACCACACGGATGGCGGTCACGCCTTCGCCCAGCAGGCGGAACGCCAGGGACACCAGCCAGGCGTCCAGGCTGCCCATGTAGGCCTGACCGTAGAAGAACACCGGGCGCGCCCCCTGCAGGATGTGGCGCGCCATCAGGGCCACGACGGCTTCGTCGCCGTTGAAGGGCACCGCATCGAAATAAAGCAGCAGCGCTTTCACCAGCGCGGCGAGCAGCAGCGCCCCCAGCAGGGCGGGCAGCGCCGGCCGGCCTGAGTCTTCTGCGGCCCGTGCTGCCTCTGGATCCGGAAAAACGCTGGCAGGCTGGGAGGGTCTCAATGCGAACTTGTTGATGAAATCCATGAACACAGGTAATGGGTATTTTTGGGATACAGGTCTCGCCCCAGGGGGCGGTCAGTCAACCGGCATCTGATCGGCAGCCTGGGACAGATACTGGCTGGCCTTATCCAGATGGTCCAGCACCGCTTCGATCTGGCTGCTCTCCGCCAGTGCAGGGTCCTTCAGGCTCTCGGCCATGGCCTGGAATTCGCCGCCGGCTTTGACCAGCAGCTCGTCGGTTCTGGCGAAGGAGGGCGGGACGCTGCGCTGCTCCTCGAGCAGGCGGCTGCAGGCCTGCAGGTCCTTGCGCACCGCAGCCGGGGCCGGCGGGTCGCCCTGCGATTCTCCGGAGGCCTTTGTCAGCAGCTGCTCCAGGTCATCCACCGCTGACTGACACTGCGAAAAAGCTTCGAGCAGCGCATCCATATACTCGGCTTCCGCAGGGGAGTAGGACCGCAGTGCGGTGGGCCTCAAGGTCACCTGCGGAACGGCGGTGGCACTGGGGGCTGGTGAGGTGGCCGGTGCCAGCGTAACCGTCGGGAGCACCGCTTCCACCTGCGTGGCCGGCAGAGGCGGCGGTGTGGTTTCCGAGAATTTCAAGAACACTGCGGCTGCTGTCGCCATGAACAGCACGAGCAGGCAGGATGCAGCCGGAAAAGCCTTCTGCGTGGATTCCATAAACGCTCCAGGAGGAAGAATTTACCATCCTGGATGCACGACTGCTGCCATGAAAGGGCCAGGGCAGCTCTCCAGTATCATACCGGCTTTTTGAGGGTTACCCACCGCCGGCTTGCAGAACTGAGAAGCCGCAGGGGCACGGGAAGCGGCGGCAGTTGCTTATAATCATCTGCATGCGCAGTCGTACCGCTCCTGCTCCCTGGCTCATCCCTGCAGCGCTGCTGCTCTTTGCTGCGGCGCTGCGCTGGGTCCCCGGCCCGCGTACCATCGATGATGCGTACATCACATTTCGTTATGTACGCAATATTTTAGCCGGGAACGGATTCGTCTACAACCCCGGTGAGCCCGTTTTGGGCACCACCACCCCGCTGTATACATTTCTGTTAACTGTTCTGGGGCTGTTCAGCGGCGGTCCGCAGGCGCCCTTCCCCGAGATCGCCCTGGTGGTCAACTCGCTGGCGGACGGCGTCACCTGCATCCTGCTGTTCCTGCTGGGCCGGCGCCTGGGGTCGACCGCCGCCGGGCTGGGGGCGGCCCTGGCCTGGGTGGTGGCGCCTTACAGCGTGACCTTCGCCATCGGCGGCCTGGAGACCAGCGTGTTCGTGCTGCTGCTCACCGCGGCGGCGCTGGCGCACCTGAGCACCCGCACCACCCTGGCCGCCCTGCTGGGCGCGCTGGCCTTCCTCACCCGGCCAGATTCCCTGCTCCTGGTGGCGCCGCTGGCCGCCGACCGCCTGCTGCAGATTGGCTGCGCGCATCCCCGCCTGGCCGGCCTGCGCCGGCAGCTGGGCCGCTTCTCCGGCCTGCTCTGCCGGCTCGCAGATGCGGACGATGCGGCTCCGTTCCACTGGAAAGAAGCGGCTGCCTTCCTGCTGCCGGCCGGGGCCTGGCTGGTCTTCGCCACCGTCACCTTCGGCAGCCCCATCCCGCATTCGGTGAGCGCCAAAAACCTGGCCTATCATCTGCCGGAGAATTCCGCCCTGGTGCGGCTGGTCCAGCACTACGCCACCCCCTTTATGGAGAACCTGACCTTTGGTGTGCCCGCTATCGCTGCCGGGCTGGTGCTGTACCCCTTCCTGTACATCCTGGGCGCCCGCAAAGCCCTGCAGTCCAGCCGGCGGGTCTGGCCGCTGGCGCTGTTCCCCTGGCTGTACTTCGCCGCCTATGCCATCGCCAATCCCCTGATCTTCCGCTGGTATCTCACCCCCATCCTGCCGGCCTATTTCCTCTTCATCCTGACCGGCGCGGAGGGCCTGCTGCGGGCTGTTTTGAGCCGCCTGGAGGGCCAGCGCCTGCAGCGCACGCTGCAGCCAGCCGGCGCAGCGGCGCTCGTGCTGGTCCCTGCCCTGCTGCTGAGCGGCGGCTGGACGCTGGCGCCCGATCACGGCCTGACGCGCCCGGCGCCCGAGATGGCCTGGTATAAGATCGAGCTGGCTTACCGGCAGGCGGCGGACCGCGTGGCGCAGGAGATCCGCCAGCGCGGCCAGGACATGCCTGTGCTGGCCGCCGGCGATGTTGGCGTGCTGGGTTATTACACGCCGGCGCGCATCCTCGACACCGTGGGACTCAACTCGCCGGTGACCCTGCAGTACCTGCCGGTGGAGCAGGACATTATTGCCGGGGGGTACGGCTACGCCGTCCCGCCCGACCTGATCCTGGAGCAGCATCCCGATTATGTGGTGCTGATGGAGGTGTACATCCGTGAGGGGCTGCTGAAGGACCCGCGCTTCGCGCAGTCCTACGAGCTGCTGGAGACCATCCCGACGGATTATTATGACAGTGAGGGGATGTTGATATTCGCGAGGCGGTAGGGGGAGGCTGCACACCCATTTCAATGGCAGGCAGGCATCTATCGTGCCGCACCCAGGCATCTGGAGCGGCGGTCGAAGATCGACAGCCTGGTCGAAGGGCGCCTGGCTGCAGGCTGTGAAGGCCGGTCCAACCAGCCCTGCCTGCGCAGGCAGGGCTATGTACTCTTGCAGGGTGCGGCTTCAGCCGCCAGGCCTATAGTTGAGGCGCGGGCCGCAGCACCGGCATTAACGCCTTCTCCCCGGCGGGGAGAAGGTTGGGATGAGGGGGGAATCCAATAACGAACTACACATCACGGCTGAAAATCGATTGATCTGGGATTACCCGGGAGGCGGGCACGGCTGCCCTCTTACACAGCTCCCTTCGGGAAGGATAATTCTTTTTGACCGGGCCGTTTTCACTCTCCAATGCCGTGCCCTTACAGGCGGAGGGGGGTTGAGTATGCTGATATCCCTCTCCACTGCCGTGCCCCTGCGACCGGTGGGTGTGGTTAGGGTGGATGACAGCGCGCTGGTAAACCGGGTTTTCCGTGATACAGTAGACCTGAGAACGAATACCCTTATCAGCTGGCAGCACCAGATATGCCCGTCCTTACATACCACTCAACCTGCCAGCTCTACAGGAGAACATCCCATGAAAACCCAGTATTACACCGCCTCCAGCCTGGACGGCTTTATCGCCACCAGCGATCATTCCCTCGAATGGCTGTTTCCGCTGGCAGACCTCGAATCATCGAGCTACCCGGCCTTCATTGCACAGGTCGGGGCGCTGGCCATGGGCTCGTCCACGTACGAATGGCTGCTGAAGCACATCGTCAAACCTGGCACCCCCGGCGAAGCACCCTGGCCCTACTCGCAGCCGGCATGGGTGTTCACCACGCGCACCCTGCCGCGGCCCCATCAGGGGGAGGTCCGCTTCGTGCAGGGCGATGTGCGCCCGGTGCACGCCGCGATGGCGGAGGCTGCCGGCGGGAAAAACATCTGGATCGTGGGCGGCGGCGACCTGGCCGGCCAGTTCTACGACGCCGGCCTGCTGGACGAGATCATCGTGCAGATTGGCTCGGTGACGCTCGGCAGCGGCAGACCGCTCTTTCCCCGCACCGTGCTCAGCCCGGCCCTGCGGCTGACCTCCGCGGAGCAGTTCGGCCCGGGCATGGCCGAGCTGCGCTATGAGATCACCACCCGCCAGACCTCCGGCGCCTGAGCGGCATTCGTTCCACTAAAAAAGATCCTGAAGGCATCTACGACCTTCAGGATCTTTTCGTCATCAGAGAAAAGCCCGTGGGCTAACCCAGGTACTCGCGCAGCTTGCGGCGGATGGCCGGGTGGCGCAGGCGGCTGCGCGCCTGGGCCTCGATCTGGCGCACGCGCTCGCGCGTCACGCCCATCTTGCGCCCCACCTCTTCGAGGGTGTAGGCCTGCCCGTCGAGCAGGCCGTAGCGCAGCTGCAGGATGCGCACCTCGCGCGGCGGCAGCCCGTTGAGCACGCTCTCCAGGTGCTCGCGCAGCAGGTTGTAGGTGGCCGTCTCGTCGGGGGCCGGCACTTCTTCGTCCTGGATGAAGTCGCCCAGCACCGAGTCTTCCTCGTCATCGGTGGGCGTCTCCAGCGAAAGCGGCCGGCGGGCCACCTGGATCATGTTCTCCACCTTCTGCGGGGTGACTTCGAGGGCGTCGGCCAGCTCGTCCACGGAGGGGTCGCGCCCCAGGCGCTGGGTGAGCTGGTGCTGCACGCGCAGCAGCTTGTTGATCTGGTCGCCCATGTGCACGGGCACGCGGATGGTGCGGCCCTGGTCGGCGATGGCGCGCGTCACCGCCTGGCGGATCCACCAGGTGGCGTAGGTGCTGAACTTGTGCCCCCGGCGGTAGTCGAACTTCTTGGCTGCCCGGATCAGGCCGATGTTGCCTTCCTGAATGAGGTCCAGGAACGGCACGCCGCGGCCCATGTACTTCTTGGCCACGCTGATCACCAGGCGGGAGTTGGCGGTGATCAGATGCTCGCGGGCGGCCCAGCCGTCCTCGATCAGGCGCTGCAGCTCCTGGCGGCGGCGCTGGCTGACGTTGCCCTTGGCCAGCTCTTCGCGCGCCAGCCGGCCGCGCTCGATGCGCTGGGCCAGGTCCACTTCCTCTTCCGCCGTCAGCAGGGGCACCCGCCCCACTTCCTTGAGATACAGGCCGATGGTGTCGTCAGTGTCGATATTGGCCAGATAGTTGTCATCCGAAGAGAGATCCTGCTGCGAGTCATCCTCTTCGACGTCTTCATCTTCGGCAAGTTCTTCATCCGTCGGGCCTGGCCCGACGACAGTGGCTTCATCTAAATATGGGATACCGGCACTGATCAGAGCCGCGAAGGCTTCTTCAAGCTGATCAACATCCTGCTCGGCCTCAGGGAAAAAGCTCAGAATATCATCAATGGTTACAAAAGACTTCTGACGCCCCAGTTCAATCAGACGAGCGATCGCGGGATGTTCATCCTCATCCTGTTCTTCGATCTCGTTCAACAACTCTTCGTCAATCATTTTGGCTCCCACGCCTGTATTGCTACAGGTTAATGTGACCGTCCGCAGCGTACTTTGTGACCACTTTTACGAACGGTTCTTGCTTACGTAAAGAGAATACACTTTTTTTTGCTTGAAAGCAATACCTTATCTTGATGTTAATAAAACAGTAATGTATTGCTATGAAACGGTTAAATCTCTTCTTTTGTCCCTGCTTGCAGCGGCTGCTACGGCTCCGGAGTTGAGGCGGTTTCCGGAGCTTCCGCTGCCGGGTCCGGCTGGTATGGCGGGTCCCGCAGCAGGTCCAGGACTTCCTCCACACCCGGCGAGCTCACCACGTACACCCGGCCGTCCTGCCCGGCGGCATAGTAGCCGTTCTGGATGGGGGTCACCTCGCCGATGCGGGCGCTGTGCCGGGTGCCGCCGGTGAGGGTCACGGTCAGCGTGTAGGCGGCCGGCTCCAGGCCGATGTCGCCCGGCGGGGGCGGGTTCTCCAGGGCAGCCAGCAGACGCAGAGCAGAGATGCGCCCCAGGGCAAAGGTCATGCGGTCGGGGTCGGCGGGCCCCGCCTGCGGCTCGACCAGCGCCCATTCCTCGCCGCTGCGCTCCAGAACCACGCGCTCCCCTGCCGCGCTGCGCAATTCCACCGCCTGGATCTCGCCGGCATCCACCTGCAGCAGGTTCCCCAGCTCAGCCGCCGGTGCGGCCGCCTCCTGGTCCTGCTGGCGGTTCTGCTGCAAGTACCAGGCCAGCAGCACCAGGGCGGCAAAGACCAGCACAAGCACCCAGGTCGAACGACGGATCACCGGCTCACCTGCGGCGTCTGCGCTGGACCCAGACGGCAGTCCCTGCTGCAAGTGCAGCCCCCGGCAGAAGGATTACCACGCCCAGGAAGATCAGGTTCATTGTGACCGCCTGCGGCGGGACGAGCAGCCGCTGGGTGGTCTCTTTCGGCGTGAGGTTGATCAGCGCCTCTTCGCCCACCGCCCAGTCCACCGAGTTGACGATCAGGTCGGCGTTGCCGTAGGCGCTGATGAACTCGTTGGTAATGAACTCGGCGTCGCCAAAGACCACCACCCGGCCTTCGGTCGCGAAGTTTTCGGCCGCTGCGCCCAGCGCCACCGGGCCAAAGATGTCTTCGCCTTCGTCCGGCGAGACCTCGTTGACCTGCAGGGCTTCCAGGTTGGTCTCCGCCCAGGCCTGCCCGCTGGTCGAAACCAGCAGGCTCTGGCTGGCGCCGTTCTCCCGCGCTTCCAGGGAGAGGCTGCGCGCCGAGGGCATCAGGGTTACCCAGCCAGCGAGGCTGCTGGAGATGACATGCGTGCCGAACTCGGCGCCTACCGCCACGGTTGAAGCCTGCGCGGAGCTCAGGTCCACCACCATGTCATCGCCCAGCACGATGCCCCAGTCTTCCGCCAGGTAGGCCGCCAGCGGGTCTTCCGCTTCGCCGGAATCCGCCAGCAGGGTGGGCTCCGCCAGCACCAGCAGGCCGCCGCCCCCCTCCAGGAAGCCCTGCAGCAGGTCCACCTCTTCCCGGGTCAGCGGCTGCTGCGGACCGGCCACCACCACCGCCTGTGCGTCTGCGGGGATCTGGTTCCCGGCGATCAGGTTGAGCGTGGCGACAGTGTAGTTCTTGCTTTCCAGCAGGCGCTTGAGCAGCGCCAGCGAGCCGCTGCCGCTGTCCTCCGGGCTGCGCTCGCCGTGGCCGGTGAGGAAGTAGACCGTCTGCGCCTCGGGGTTCATCAGACGCACCAGAGCGCCGGTGATCTCGACCTCAGAGAGCGCCGTGACGATCTGCTTATTTTCGCCCAGCCAGATCACCAGCGAGCCGTCCTGCGTGATGCCCGCCTGCTCCGCGGCGACCGGGTCCTGGACCGGGTTGATGAACTCGTAGGTGAAGCGTCCCTCGCTCTGGAAGGCATACTGATCGAGGATGCTGCGCGCCTGGTCGGTGGGGCGGTCGGGGGAGAAGAAGGCCTGCACGCGCACCGGCTGCTCCAGCGCCTGCAGGGCGGCCAGGGTCTCCGGCGCCAGGGTGTAGCGCTGGTCTTCGGTCAGGTCCCAGCGCTGCGGGTTGTTGATCGCCAGGTAGTTGACCACTATCAGGATGCCGGCGAAGGCCAGCGAGAGCACCAGGGCGTTGCTGCCGTAGCGCGCCTGCCGGCCGGTGAGCAGAGCGCGGGCGCGCCCCGGGTCGAGGAAGACGAACAGCGCCAGCCCGACCACGATTAGCACCAGGCTGATCTGCAGGGGCAGGTTCCAGGCGCGCTGCACGATGAACAGCCCGGCGGAGACCAGGGCGGCCAGCAGGGCCAGAGCCAGGCCCAGGGGGGCGAAGCGCTGCCGGGCGTTCACCGCCACCTCCTCGATTCAACGATCACGGCGCCAGAGAAGATGCCCAGCGCGGCCAGGCTCAGGTAAAAGACCACGTCCTCCAGATCGATGATGCCCCACAGCAGGTTCTCAAAGAAGTGCTGGCCCAGGTCCAGGTAGGCAAAGATCTGCCCGCCGCCGGTCATGCCCAGCACCTGGCTCACCGGGCCGACAATCCACCACAGCAGCACGAGCACGCCCATGGTGGCGGCGAAGGCGGCGATCTGGCTGCCGAACAGCGACGAAACCCCCACTCCGATGCCCGCCAGGGCGGCGCACAGCAGCAACATCCCCAGGTAGCCGCTGATCAGCGGGCCCTGGTCGATGCCCGGGTCGACCAGCTGGTTTAAGATGAAGGGGTAAACCAGCGTCAGGGCCACGATGGTGGCCATAAAAAGGAATGCGCCCAGCCATTTGCCCAGCACCAGCTCGATATCGCGCACCGGCGCGGTGAGCAGCAGTTCGATGGTGCCCATGCGCTGCTCCTCGGCCAGCAGGCGGGTGGTAATCGCCGGCGTGGCCAGCATCATCAGCGTGGCCAGCGGGCCGAGGGTGATCTCCACCCCCGGGACGAACCCGGGCTGCAGGATGGCGATCTCCAGGTTCAGGTAAAAGTAGATGCCCACCACCAGCAGGATGGCAAAGGCGATCAGGTAAGCCACCGGGGTGGAGAAGTAGTGGTTGTATTCGCGCCGGGCGATCGTCCAGATGTTGCGCATAAAGGCTTCCTTATCTTCTCGGGACCGCAGCGGCCCGGTCAGGCCTGCTTCGCGTACTCCGCCGCGGCGGGGTCTTCCCGGGTGAGCTGCAGGAAAATCTCCTCCAGGCTCAAACGCAGCGGGCGCAGTTCGAGCAGCTCGTAGCCCTGCGCGGTGATGCGGCGGGCCACCTCCGGGCGGGCTTCGACGCCCGGGGCTGCTTCGAACTCAAAACCGCCGTCTTCGCCGGGCCCGACGCCGGTCACCCCCGGCACGCCGCGCAGCAGGTCGGGCAGGCCCTCCGGCGAGCCGGCCACGCGCACGTAGAAGCGCTGGGCGCCCAGCAGGGCCGACTGCAGCCGTTCGGGCGAGTCTTCGGCCGCGATGCGCCCGCGGTTGATGATCAGCACCCGGTTGCAGACCTGCTGGGCCTCCGACAGGATGTGAGTGGAGAGCAGCACGGTGTGCTCGCGGCCGATCTCGCGGATCAGGCTGCGCACTTCGATGATCTGCGCCGGGTCGAGCCCGATGGTGGGCTCGTCGAGGATGAGCACTTCGGGACGGTGCAGGATGGCCTGGGCCAGGCCCACCCGCTGGCGCATACCCTTGGAGAGGCTGGAGATGTAGCTGCTGGCGCGTTCTTCCATGTGCACCTGCGCGAGGACCTCGTCCACACGCGCTCCGGCGTCGGGCACATGGTAGAGGTCGGCCATGAACTTCAGGTAATCGAAGACGGTCATCTCGGGGTAGAGCGGCACCGTCTCCGGCATGTAGCCCACGCGGCGGCGCACCTCCAGCGACTGCTCGACCACGTCGAAGCCGGCGATCTCGACCTTTCCGGACGTGGGCGGCATGTACCCGCTCAGGATGCGCATGGTGGTGGTCTTGCCGGCCCCATTCGGACCGAGGAAGCCGAGGATCTCGCCTTTTTCGGCGCTGAAGGTGAGGCGGTCGATGGCCCGTCGCGCGCCGTAGTCTTTGGTCAGCCCCTCAACACGGATCATGGATTTCTCCTGGGTTTGCCGGTCAGCAGTGACGGGCAAATGGCTGGCAGGTCAACCGGGCATACAAAAAAGCACAGCAACCGTCAGCGGCGGCAGTGCTTTCAGGGAAGGAGGGATATCGGTTGTGATACTCCCGGGAGCATCAGGCTGGTACACTATAATACCCAACCCGAGTTAGGTTATACATTAATTGGGATGGGCGAGTCAAGTAGGCTGGGGGTTATTAATGAACTGCTAATCTGCCCGGAGGGGGACCTTCCAGGTCTTCAGCGCATAACCCACCCGGGCTACCGCCCGCCTTACCTCACCGCCCGTTCGGGTGATCAAAAATCTACGATTCGGTATATTTTTCGTCCAGTTAAACCTACTTTGCTTGACACATTTGCCCCGCACTTGTAGAATTCTTATACATACAGGTTCCACCCGGCAGACAGGCAACTGCAGTGTGCCCCCGGACACCGAGTTATCCACCCGTCTGCCTACATTCCCAGCGACACAGCCGCTGGGAACCTGATTCTCCTGACATGATGCCGATCAACATTCACACCTGAGGGGGCAAGAGAGGAGGAGATTCCGCAGCGATTCGATCCCTTACCACAACCTGTCGACCCATCCAGCGGTGAAGGTGCCGGGCATGCCCTGGATGCAGCGCACCCGCGCCGCTAATCCATTAAACCTAGCCAGTGGGAGGACACTTCTTTATGTACGGGCTCAGTTCTTTCGAACAGGTGGCAATCTGGGGAGTGCTCGGCGTTGCTATCCTGGGATTGTTATACGCTCTTTTCCTCCGCACCCAGATCTTACGGGAGGATAAGGGCACAGAACAAATGCAAAATGTCTGGAATGCAATCCGGGAAGGTGCAGACGCCTACCTCAAGCGCCAGCTGCGCTCCATCCTGCCTCTGATCGTAATTCTGACCATTGCTCTGTTCGCTTCTGTCTACATCGTTGCCCCCACCCCCGAAGCCTCGGAATGGTACTGTCTTTCATTTCAAGGCGCCACACTCGAGACGGCGCGCGAATGCGGTGAGAACCTGACCCCGGCCCAGCAGAACCAGCTGCAGTGGCTGATCGGCCTGGGGCGCGCCGTGGCCTTCATCATGGGCGCCGGCTTCTCGCTCGCAGTCGGACAGATCGGCATGCGCATGGCCGTGCAGGGTAATGTGCGCGTGGCATCGGCCTCGCGCCGCTCCTTCGGCGACGCCCTGCGCATCGCCTACCGCGCCGGCACCATCACCGGTATGCTGACCGACGGCCTGGGCCTCTTCGGTGGGACGATCATCTTCATCATCTTCGGAATCGCAGCCCCAGATGCCCTGCTGGGCTTTGGCTTTGGCGGCACCCTTCTGGCTCTCTTCATGCGTGTTGGCGGCGGCATCTATACCAAAGCGGCGGATGTCGGCGCTGACCTGGTCGGTAAAGTGGAAGCCGGTCTGGCGGAGGACGACCCGCGCAACCCGGCCGTCATCGCCGACCTGGTGGGCGACAACGTCGGCGACTGCGCCGGTATGGCGGCTGACATCTTTGAATCGTACGAAGTGACGATTGTCTCCAGCCTGATCCTGGGCGTGGCCCTGTTCGCCATCACCGGCCAGCTCGAATGGATCATCTACCCGCTGCTGGTGCGCGGCATCGGCGTGCTGGCCTCCATCATCGGCACCTACCGCGTGCGCGGCGGCCAGGGTAAAAGCGGCGACGCCATGAAGGCTATCTTCACCGGCTTCCTGACCTCGGCCGCGATCTCGGTGGTGCTCTTCGGCATCGTCGCCTTCCTTTATATGCAGGATGTCACCGGAGGCTGGTGGCGGCCCTTCCTGGCCACCACCCTCGGCGTGCTGCTGGCCATCCTGATCGACCGCCTGACCGACTACTTCACCAGCACCCACGCCCGCCCGGTGAAGGAAATCCGCGATTCGGCCGATACCGGGCCCGCCACGCTCATCCTGGGCGGTGTCTCGGTGGGTTTTGAATCCTCGGTCTGGTCGATCCTGGTGATCGCTGCGACGATTTTCGCCTCCATCCTGATCTTCGGCGGCATCACCACCGACGTGGCCGCCCAGTCCACCTTCGTGCTCTACGGCGTGGCATTGACCGGCATCGGCATGCTCACCCTCACGGGCAACAACGTGGCCATGGACTCCTTCGGGCCGATCGCCGATAACGCCAACGGCATCGGCGAGATGGCCTGGCACGGACAGGAGGACGAGGAGACCAACACCGCCCGCCAGATTATGGCCGACCTGGACGCGGTGGGCAACACCACCAAGGCCATCACCAAGGGCATCGCCATCGGCTCGGCGGTAATCGCTGCGGTCTCGCTGTTTGGCTCTTTCATCACCGATGTGGGCCGTGTGGACGCGGCCGCGCTGGCCAGCGGGATCCGCGTCTCCATCCCGCAGGTCTTCGTCGGCATGCTCATCGGCGGGTCGATCCCCTGGCTGTTCTCCTCCTTCGCCATCCAGGCGGTCAGCCGGGCGGCCTCGCTGATCATTTACGAAGCCCGCCGGCAGTTCAAGCTCGGCGTGCTGGAGGGTAAAGTGCGGCCCGACTACGAACAGGCCGTAGCCCTCTCCACCGGCGCGGCGCAGAAAGAGCTTATCCCCCTGGCCCTGATGGCCGTGCTCAGCCCCATTATCGTGGGCCTGGTGCTGCAGGTGGAAGCCCTGGGCGGCTTCCTGGCCGGCATTATCCTCTCGGGGCAGCTCCTGGCGGTGTTCCTGAACAACTCGGGCGGCGCCTGGGATAACGCCAAGAAGCTCATCGAGGACGAGCCGCGCGACTTCTCGATGAACATGGGCAAAGGCTCCGAGCGGCACAAAGCCGGCGTGGTCGGCGATACCGTCGGCGACCCGTTCAAAGACACCGCCGGCCCGGCCCTCAACCCGATGATTAAGGTGGTCAACCTGGTGGCGCTGATCGTCGCCCCGATCATCGTCACCTATAAATCCCTGGGCATCGGCGGCTGGCTGGTGGTGCTGGTGCTGCTGGCCGTGCTGGTCTGGGCCATTATGCAGAGCAAGAAACCGGCGCCCAAGCTGAGCGAGATCGACGTCGCCGCTCCCGCGCCGGGAGATTAAGCCGCAGCCCGCTCGATTTTCTAAAGTCCAGGTCTCAGCAGTGGCCTGGACTTTTTTCTTGCGCCGGGTGCGAAAACGGGCCCGCTAATTGCAACCAGGTTTTCAATCCCGCCCTGCGGGCGCACCATCCTTACAAAATAGTCTGTCGTGAAGAGATATATCACCATTAGTACAGGTTACGCTATAATTTGGAAGACGTCCGTCAACGCCACCCGATCCGTTTCCAACGTCTGCAATCATCCAAAAAAGCGAGCCCAGGAACAGGAAGCAAATCATTATGGCAAGAATTGCGCTGCGAGCATATACCCGGGAGATTGATAACCTGATAGAAAACGGCCAGATCGACCAGGCCATCGCCCACTGCCGGCACATCCTGAAGTCATTCCCCAAGCATGTAGACACCTACCGGCTGCTCGGAAAAGCCTACCTGGAGGGCCAGCGCTACAGCGACGCGGCCGATATCCTGCAGCGAGTGCTCTCCTCCGTCCCCTACGACTTCATCGCCCACCTGGGGATGAGCATCATCCGTGAGGACGAAGGCAACCTGGATGAAGCCATCTGGCACATGGAGCGCGCCTTCGAGGTCCAGCCGTCGAACAGCGCCATTCAGGACGAGCTGCGCCGCCTGTACGGCAAGCGCGACGGCATGGAGCCCCCCAAAGTCCGCCTGACCCGCGGCGCCCTGGCGCGCATGTACGCCAAAGGCGCCCTGTACTCGCAGGCGATCAGCGAGCTGCGCGCCGCCCTGGCGGAGGACCCCGGGCGCATCGACCTGCAGGTGCTGCTCGGCCAGGTATATGCCCAGGCCGGCATGCACCCCGAGGCGGCCGAGATCTGCACCCAGGTGCTGCGCAAGCTGCCCTACTGCCTGGACGCCAATGAGGTCATGGTGCAGGTGATCCCCAGCACCCGGGGCGGCGAAAGCAGCGACGTCTACCGCACCCGGCTCTATGCCCTGGATCCCTACAGCGCGCATGTCTCCGAGCTGGCGCCCACCTCCGCCCAGGTCCCCGATCAGGCGGTCACTCTGGAGCGGTTCGAGTGGACGCCGGGCATGAGCGAGGACAGCCTGTCGCAGCCAGACTGGGCCGCTTCGCTGGGCGTAGAGATCAGCGGGATGCTCCCCGGTGAAGAGGAGCAGCTCCCCGACTGGCTGACCCAGGTGGTGGAGCAGACGACAGCACAGGATGAAGAGCCGGCCGCCGCGTTCGAAGAAGGGCCCGCATTCGAAGAGCAGCAGGACAGCGAGCCCGGCCCTGCGGCGGACGCAGAGATCCCTGACTGGATTAAAGAAGCCGGCTGGGGCCCGGCCAGCGGCGAATTCGACGAGGCCGCGGCTGGCGCACAGCTTTTCGATGACAGCCCGGCCGGGGGAGATGACGAGGCCCCGGCCGTGAGCGCCGAGATCCCCGACTGGCTGCGCGAACTGGCGCCGGACAGCGAACTGGAACCCCAGGCGGAAGAAGAGGCGGACGAGATTGACCAGGACCTGATGGCCTGGCTGGAGAACGCCCCCGAAGATCTGGTGCAGGGCGCTTCGATCTTTGCAGATATGGAAAGCGAAGCCGGGGAAGATGCAGAGCCCGCGGAAGCGCCGGCTGAGGAGGAGCCCCCCGCATGGCTGGAGGCTGTGGAAAGCGAAGCTCCCGAGGCGGTAGAGGAAGACATCCCCGCCTGGCTGCGCGATCTGGAGACGCCTGCGGGTGAACCCGCCGCCCCAGAAGCGGAGGTCGAACCGGAGGCAGCGGGCATGGCGGCAGAAGTGCCCGCAGAGCCGGAAGATATCCCCAACTGGCTGCGCGACTTCGAGGAGACCGCCGCTGAACCCGCCGCCCCAGAAGCGGAGGTCGAACCGGAAACTGCAGGTGCGGCAGCGGAAGTCCCCGCCGCGCCCGAGGACATCCCCGAATGGCTGCGCGACTACGAAACCCCCGCCGGAGAAGTAGAGACTGCCCCGGCTGCAGAAGAAGCGGAGGTCTCCGCCGCACCGGAGGACGTCCCCGAGTGGTTGCAGGACCTGGAAGGCACTGCGGAAGAAGCGGCTGAAGCCCCGGCTGTGGAAGGCGCAGAAGACGCCGGCCTGCCGGACTGGCTGCGCGAGATCGGGACTCCGGCGGAAGAACCGGAACCCTCCGCCGCTGAAGAACCGCTGCCCGCCTTCAGCGCCGAAGAAACCCCCGGGGAAGAATGGGCCGATGAATCCGGTGAAGAACCGCTTGCGGGCATCGAAACCGATCTCCCCGAATGGCTGCGCGAGTTCGATACCGCAGAGCAGAGCGAGGCCGGGCTGGGCGCTGCCGCAGCAGAGGAGCCGTTTGCGTGGGAGGCCGGCGCTGGTTTTGACACTGAAACGCCAGCGTTCGAGGAAGAAGAGCTGGCCAGCCGCGCCGAAGACCTGCCCGACTGGTTGAAGAACCTGGGCGAGGCCGAAGTGCCCGGGGATGAGGAAGAACTCACACCGGTCACACCGGTCGAACCGCTGCCCGACTGGCTGCAGAACCTGGATGCGGACGAGCTGATCGAAGGCGACACGCAGCCCGTGCGCCTCGCCGGCCCCGCCCCGGAAAGCGCAGAAGAAGAAGTTGAACAGGCTGCAGAAACTGCAGAGGCTGCAGAAACTGCAGGAGCTGCAGAAACTGCAGCTATAACAGAAAGCGAATTTGCTGCTGAGCAGCCGGCGGCCGCAGAAGAGAGCGCTGCCGGCGCCGGGGCGCAGGACTTCCCAGTCGAAGCGCAGGCCCCCGAGGCAGAGACTGAGGCGCCGGCCGGAGACAGCTTCGATGCCGGCATGGCCCCCGAAGACATGGACGCCGCCTTCGCCTGGCTGGAGAGCCTGGCGGTGAAACAGGGCGCAGACGAAGCGCTGCTGCTCTCGCCCGAAGAGCGCCTGGAAACGCCGCCGGAATGGGTCCAGGAAGCGCAGAGCGAAGATGAAGCGCCTGTGGAAAGCGAAGAGCCCGCCGTTCCTGAAGCGGAACCGGTCGCAGGCGCCTGGACCTTTGAAGTGCCCGCAGAGCCGGCAGGAGAGTGGGTGCCGGAAGAAGCTGCTGAAGTTCCATTCGCTGAAGAAGAACCTGCTGCAGCGGCGGGTGCAGCGCAGGAGCTGGCTGAGGCAGAGCCAATTGAACCGGCTGCGGTCGAGAGCCCAGAAGGGGAAGCCGGTGAATATATCTCCCTCGGCGCGCAGGTCTGGGAGGCGCAGCCGGCAGAGACAGAGCCGGCCGCTGAGTGGGTGCCCGAAGAGACCAGCGAGGAACAGCCGGTAGAACTGGCCCCTGCAGAAGCCGTGGAAGCTGGCGAAGAAGCGCCGGCGGAAGAGAGCCTGCCCGCAGAAGCGCGCCTGGCCGCCGGAGAAGGCGAGCCCGAGCCTTCTCCGGAAGCGGCTGCCGCCGCGGATGCCGCCGTGCCGGCCGAAGCTGAACCCGAACTGCCCGACTGGCTGGCCGGGGCCGAATCGAGCGATGAAGAGCTCGAGTGGACACCGCCGGCGCCCGAAGCCCAGCCGGTCCGCCAGATCGACCTCAACCAGGCCTCGCTGGCCGAACTCGAGCGCCTGCCCGGCATGGGGTTCATCCTGGCGCAGGCCATTATCAACCACCGCGAGCATTACGGCCCATTTACGAGCGTGGAAGACCTGGCCAGTGTTCCGGAGATCACCCCCGAGATGCTGGAAGAGCTGCGCCCGGTGCTCATGGTCAGCGCGGTCGAACCGGCAGCGGCGCCGGAGCCGGAACCGGAAACAGCGGAAGAGCCCACTGTGGATATGTCCGGCTGGCCGGAGGCCCCCGATGCGGTGCTCGCCGCCCGCGAGCCACTGGCGCAGGGCGCCGGCGAAGAGGCGGCCCAGCGCTATAACGAGCTGATCCGCCAGCGCCAGCACCTGCCCGAAGTGCTGCGCGATCTGGAGGAGGCCGTGCGCCGCTACCCGCAGGAGTTCGCCCTCTGGCAGGCACTGGGCGACGCCTACCTGCGCAGCGACCAGCTGACCCAGGCGCTGCAGGCCTACGAGAAGGCCGAAGCCCTGCTCAAATAACGGATCACCGGGGACGCGGGTGCGAGGCAAACCACACCCGCGTCCCTTTTTGCTCTGTTCAGCGTCTCAAAATCCCGTAAAATAGGGGGATGGTAAATCCCGCCCCGGCAGGGTTTCCTCAAAACGTCAAAACAAAACTCTGGAGGCAATTGTGGAAAAAACACTGGTACTCGTCAAACCCGACGGCGTGCAGCGCGGGTTGATCGGAGAGGTCATCAGCCGCCTGGAGCGGCGCGGACTGCGGCTGGTCGCTGCCCGCTTCATGCAGGTCAGCCAGGAGCTGGCCGAGCAGCACTATGCGGTGCACAAAGGCAAACCGTTTTACGACGGCCTGATCCGCTACATCACCTCGGCGCCGGTGATGGCGATGGTATGGGAAGGTCCCAACGCCGTGGCTGCTGTGCGCCAGACCATGGGCGCCACCCGCCCCACCGAGGCGGCTCCGGGCACGCTGCGCCACGACTTCGCCCTGGAAGTGGGCCGCAACCTGACTCACGCTTCCGATTCTCCGGAGAACGGGGAGAAAGAAGTCGCCCTGTGGTTCCACCCGGAAGAACTGGTCTCCTGGGAGCGCGCTACCGACGCGTGGATTTTTGAATAGATCCGGCAGACATGAAAAGCCCACGGGATCACCGTGGGCTTTTTTATTGGGGCGGGGTTTATCAATGTGAGTGCAGCGCAGTGAATTTTTGAGGCAGGGCTCAGACACGCTCCTGCGGCCGCTCACAGGAGCAGTTTTATTAACGCAGGGATCAGGCAAATCATTCCTGGTTATGCGCTTCGCTGTAGAACAGGATGTTATGGACTTCCACACGCAGACCGCTTCGCCCGGGCTTGCGCAGCAAGCCGCTCCGCGCGCCTGCGGAAAAAAATCAACCTGCAACGAGGCACCCTGAGCGGATCCCGGCATGGGAACCATGCCAGGGCGCAGTCGAAGGGCGCCTGCCTGCGGCACTCAGATGCTTGAGAATCGGATTCAGTGAAAATGAGACCCGTCCGCAAAGCACCCCGTACGAATTTTCCATCCCACCCCAATCGGGGTATAATCGATGGCCTGACAGGATTTAGACGGACCGGGGAACGCAGCTGCCGTTCGAGATGCCCCCTCCGGCCCGGGAAGGAAGATTAACGGTGTTGACTGCTCAAGAGATCGAACGCAAGCTGGAATTTATTCTGCCCCGGGTGCAGAAACCCGGGCGCTACACCGGCGGTGAACTCAACCAGATCGTTAAAGATTGGGACCAGACCGAGATACGCACCGCCTTCGTCTTCCCCGACGTGTGCGATATCGGTATGTCGAACCTGGGCTGGGCCATCCTGCACGACATCGTCAACCAGCGCCCCGATGCCCTGGCCGAGCGCGCCTTCGCCCCCTGGTCGGACATGGAGGACGAGATGCGCCGCGCCGGCGTGCCCCTCTACTCGCTGGAGAGCAAGCACCCGCTGGCAGAGTTTGACCTGATCGGGTTCTCCCTGCCTTACGAGACCCTGTACACCAACACCCTCAATCTGCTGGACCTGGCCGGCATCCCGCTGTTCGCCGCCGGGCGCGGCAGGCGTGATCCGCTGATCATCGCCGGCGGCCACTCGACCTACAACCCCGAGCCAATGCACGCCTTTATCGACGCTTTCGTGATCGGCGAAGGCGAAGAGGTGATCGGCGAAATCCTGGACACCCTCAAGGCCTGGAAGCGCTCGGGTGAGCCGCGCGCCGCCCTGCTGCGGGCGCTCTCGCAGATCTGGGGGGTGTACGTGCCCTCCCTGTACGAGGCCTTCTACGAGCCGGACGGCACCTTCTCGCACATCGAGAAGCTGGACGAAGATGCGCCGCTCCCGGTGTTGAAGCGCATCGTCCCGAAGCTGCCCAAACCGCACACGCGCTTCATCGTGCCCTACATCGACACCATCCACAACCGGGTGCCGATCGAGATCATGCGCGGCTGCACGCGCGGCTGCCGCTTCTGCCAGGCAGGTATGATCACCCGGCCGGTGCGCGAACGCACGGTTGAAGAGATCCTGGACGCCATCGAAGAGGCCATCGACTATACCGGGTTCGAGGAGGTCGGGCTGCTCTCCCTGTCATCTTCCGACTATACGCACATCCTCGAGCTGGTCAAAGGGGTGAGCGAGCGCTTTGGCGACCGCCACCTCAACATCTCCCTGCCCTCCCTGCGCATCGAGTCCTTCTCGGTCGACCTGATGGAATCGCTGCAGGACTCGCGCCGCAGCGGCTTCACCCTGGCCCCCGAGGCGGCCACCGAGCGCATGCGCGAGATCATCAACAAGCCCGTCAGCACGGCTCAGCTCCTGGAGACGGCGCGCGAGATCTACTCGCGCGGCTGGACCCACATCAAACTGTACTTCATGATCGGCCATCCTTCCGAGACGATCGAGGACGTGCAGGCCATCGCCGACCTGTGCAAGGCCGTGCTGGCCGAAGGCCGCAAGGTGATCGGCAAGCGGGCGCAGGTCACCGCGGGGGTGAGCACCTTTGTCCCCAAGCCGCACACGCCCTTCCAGTGGGTGCCGTGTGACACGGTCGACCAGATCCTGGCCAAGCAGGCGCTGCTCAAGCGCGAGCTGCGCGGCCCGGGCCTGAAGCTCAACTGGAACTCGTGGCAGGACACGCTGCTGGAGGCCTGGCTGTCGCGCGGCGACCGCCGCATGGCGGAGGTGATCTACGAAGCCTGGCGCCGGGGAGCAAAATTCGACGCCTGGAAGGATCACTTCAACTTCGAAGTGTGGATGGAGGCCTTCGAAGCCGTTGGGCTGGACCACGCTTTCTACACCCACCGCGAGCGCCCGATCGACGAGACCTTCCCCTGGGAACATATCAGCACCACGGTGCGCAAGAAGTTCCTCACCGAGGACTACCTGTGGAGCCTGCAGGGCAAGACCCGCATCGACTGCCGCCAGCGCTGCTTCGCCTGCGGCATCCTGCCCACCTTCGCCGACCTGCGCCGCGCCAACCCCGGCGACGTGTGGCAGTGCCCGGAGGTCAAATCGAAGCGCATCCCGGTGAGCGAGATCACGCCCGGCAGCCAGCCGCTGCCGGTGGTGGGAGATTGAGGCCGTGCGCTACCGCGTCACCTTTGCCAAAACCGCGGCCATGCGCTACACCAGTCACCTGGACCTGCACCGCACCTGGGAGCGCACCGTGCGCCGCGCCCGCCTGCCGCTGGCCTACAGCCAGGGGTTCAACCCCCACCCTAAGCTTAACCTGGCCTCGGCTCTGCCGCTGGGTTTCACCGGCGAGCAGGAGCTGATCGACATCTGGCTGGAGCAGGACGTGCCCACCGGGGAGGTGCAGGCCGCCCTGGAGAAAGCCGCCCCGCCGGGGATCCAGATCCACCGCGTGGAGCGGCTCGACGAGAGCACCCCCACCCTGCAGAAGGTGCTGACCGCCTCGGAATTCGTGATCACCTTCCTCACGCCCCAGCCCGACCTGGATGAGCGCGTGGCGGCGCTGCTGCAGGCCGGGAGCCTGCCGCGCGAAAAACGAGGCAAAGCCTACGACCTGCGTCCGCTGGTCTACGAACTGCGCCGCATCGAGGACGATGAGGAGGGGCGGCCGCGCCTGCTGACCCGCCTGGCCGCCCGGGAGGGCGCCACCGGCCGGCCCGAAGAGGTGATCGCCGCCCTGGGCGCCGCCCCGGAGGACACCCGCGTCCACCGCACGCAGATTCTGCTGGAGGGGGAGGCAGTGAAGTAGGGACGCGGATGCACGCGGATGGGGATACAGTCATTTTTCGCTCCCGGGCACAGGAACCATACCCGGGAGCATTTCACAGGCCGCTCCACAGCATGCAGCGTTCTGACAGAGAGCCCCACGCAGGTGGGGCTTCTCGTTCTTCAAGGGAGACAGAGTTTCTTGTACCCACGCAGAGCGTGGGTACACTTTCTCAGGCCGCTCCGCGGCCCACACAGGGGGTCACGCACCGCTGGACGCAAGATGGTAGCCCGCAAGAGGATTGAATCACTGAAACGCTGAAAGCGCTGAAGCGCTGAAGAATGTGAGACGGACGGGCACCGATTTCCACAGATCATACCCCCATCCGCCGCCTCCGCACTGGTCCGTGTCCACCGGCGTCCTCGACTTACTACGCCCTTACCCGATCTGCCTGTAAGGGCACGGCATTGTCAGGCTCATGACCGTTCCATACAGTGGGCTCGCCAGGGCCCGAAAACCCTGCCCCAAAAGCAGCCGTGCCCGCTGACCACAGCCCACTCGATCCACGGTGCGGGCTGCGGCCGGCAGCGTTTGCCCGGTGTGCCCGGAAGCTAAAGCTGCGGGCTGCAGAAAGCACAAAACCTGGCCTGCGCCAGTTTTTTTGTATACGGGGCGAATGGTACCCGATTCTGACAAAGAGCCCCACACAGGTGGGGGGTGTGCTCTTCACAGAAGGCGGCCCTGAGACCCTCCCCAACAAGTTCTCGCTCCTGAGCATGGGAACCAGGATGATTTCCCAATCCGCGCCCGTCCGCATCCTCCGCGTCCCATCCGCGTACTCCAAATCCACGCCTTGCACCTGCGGCCAGTCGTGGTAAAATATCCCGTCGGGTGGAAACACCCTCAAACAGCGCCCCCATAGCTCAGTGGATAGAGCGCTACCCTCCGGAGGTAGAAGCCCGCGTTCGAGTCGCGGTGGGGGTACCAGCCATCGCCCGGTATGCAACCGGGCGATCCTTATTTAACCGCCTCTCCCTGCTCAAAATAAATCGGATTGGAAATCAACGCCGGCAGCGCCGGCACCCCCGGGATGAACGTGCGCCAGACCTCCAGGCGCACAAAACCAGGCCCCGTGACCGGGAGGTCCACTTCGAACGCGCCGTCCTCCGGCGCCCTCACGATATCCCGGCTCCCCTCCGCCGTGACCGCCCGCAGCAGGTCCCCGGCCTGCAGGTCCTGCAGCTCGATGTGCACCGCTTCGACGTCCGGCCAGGCGGCCGTGTCTCCCATCTGCGCCCCGCCGGCCGTGAAGGCCAGCCGCGGGGCGCCGGGGGCGAAGGTCAGGTAAGCGTGACCCGCCCGCACCGCCGCCAGCAGGTCGGCAGCGCTGGCGGAGGCGGCGTACACGCAGGTCGTCGGGCCGCCGGGGAAGATAAAGGGCGTGTCGCGGTGGTAATCGCTGCCGCCAACAATGGGCACCTTCTTCCCGGCCGCCAGCAGCTGCTGCCACAGCCCCAGGGCGCGTAAATTCGATTCGCGCATCGGCCCGTTCCAGATCTCCAGGCAGTCCCAGGGCAGGGATCCCATGTCGAGCTGGAAGCCGCAGCACTCGTCAAAGGGGTGGTTGATTGTGATCAGCGCGCCGCGCTGGCGTGCGGACACGAAGCGCTGCCGGATCTCATCCTCGCTGTTGGCGTGGAATGAGCCGTCGTAAGGGCGGTCGACGCCCAGGAAGTTGGCATGCCCGCGGTAGTGCGTCCACTCCACGCCGGGGATCAGCGTCAGGCCGTCCACCTGGGGCAGCTCCAGGTGCGAGACGGGCTGGTTGTGGTCGGTGATGGCCAGGAAGTCCAGCCCGTGGCGCCGTGCGCGCTGCGCCAGCTCGGCGGCGGTCAGCACTCCGTCGGAGGCCAGGGTGTGGGTGTGCAGGTCGCCTCGGTACAGGCGGGTCGCTTTGAAGTGAAAGCGCAGCTCGTAGCGCACCGTCACGCCCTGAGGGGCGACTTTATAAGCGCCGGCCAGGATCTGCCACTCGCCGGGGACCAGCTTGCAGGGGCGGTAGCCCGCCGTGGCGGACACTTCACTGACCGTAATCTCCAGCTTGTCCGAGCCGGAGGCGCCCACCTGCTCCCCATCCGGGGCGATCAGGCCCAGGTCGATGATGTTGGCTTCGGCCCGGGAGGTGTACGTCCCGCCGGCCAGCGGACCGGTGCTCGCCGGGCGGCGCGGGTATTCGTAGCGCAGTTCGAGCCGCTCCACACCGGCGGGCATCGTGAAGGGCAGCAGCAGGTATTCGCCCTGCTGTGCAGGATCGATGAAGAGTTCCAGGGACAGGTGATCCGTCATGGCAGCCGATCCTCTCAAATCTGCGGAACGGGGCCGAGCACTGCCTCCAGGAAGCGGCGAATCTGCGCGTCCCAGAAGAACCAGTTGTGCCCGCCGGGCGCTTCGTAATAGTCCGCCTTGATCCCCAGCTCCTGGAAGAGCATATGCACCGCGCGGCTGATCGGGTACAGGTCGTCCTGCAGGCCGCAGGAGATGTACAGGTCCGGCAGACTGTCCGGGTCCTGCGCCGCTTGGCGGTACCACACCATAGGGTCGTTCGAGCTGCCCGACAGGCTGCTCAGATCGCCAAACATGAAGGAAAACTCCGCCAGGCGCGGGTCGCTGGGGTTCACGCGCAGGTGGTCGATCGAAAGCACGCCGGAAAAGCTGGCCGCAGCCGCGAAGCGTTCGGGATAGTGAAAGGCGGCTTTGAACGCGCCATAGCCGCCCATCGAGTTGCCGGCGATGAACGTGTCGGCGCGGGCGGGGTTGAGGTCGAACACGTCCGACAGGTACTGCGGCAGTTCTTCCATCAGGTAGGTGAAGTAAAGCTGGCCGTTGGGGAGGTCGGTGTAGAAACTGCGCCCTACGGAGGGCATGACTACCACCAGCCCGTAGGCCATGGCCAGATACTCAATGCTGGTGTAGCGCTGCCAGGCGCTGCCGTCATCGCTCAGCCCGTGCAGCAGGTATAGCACCTTACGGCCGCGCACCGGCAGGTCGCCCATACGGCCGGGGTCGGGCAGGATGATGTACAGCGGCAGGTTGAGGCGCGCGCTTTCAGAAGTGTGATCGATGCGAAGCAGTGCCATAGATTTGCATCCTGTTATGCAGTTTCCAGCCGGGCAGGGGCCGGCTCGGTCTCGGGGAAGTCGATAAAGAACGAGAAGATGAAGCTGATCACCATCAGCACCATGGGGAACACGGTCAGCAAAAAGCGTGCGGCGTTATCGGGCTGCGGGCCGGGGTTGGCGCCGCTTTCAAAGCCGAACAGGATGAAGACCAGGGAGAAGGCCGCGCCGGTGAACAGCCCGTTGAGGCGGTTCATGAAGCCCAGGGCGTTCGAGATGATCCCCTCACGGCGCACGCCGTATTTGCGCGTGTCTTCATCCATGATCTTCGCCCCGATCAGGTCCATGGTGGTGATCACGCCGGCAAAGCCAAAGCCGACCAGGGCGCTGCCCGCGGCGGCGGTGGGCAGCGAGTTGGCGAAGAACAGGGGCACAAAGGCGGCCGCCAGCACGATCAGCGCCGCCCGCCAGACCGGGATGAGCGTGAAGCGCCGCACCAGCCGCGACCAGACGGCGACACAGGCGATGGCGATCAGCAGCACCGAGGCGAACAGGATGGTCGCCTGGCTGTCGGGGATGGCCAGGGTGTATTTGACGAAGAAGGGCATGGAGGCCAGCACGAGGGCCATAGCGGCGCTGTAGAAGGCGTTGGCAAAGCCGGCGATCCAGAACTTGCGGTTCTTCGCCAGGCTCTTCAGGCTGTCCCACAGCTGCGGTTTGACCTGGATCTCGTCCATAGGCACCTCCCGGCTGGTCAGCGCCATGTAGAGGATGACGGCCCCGCCCAGCAGTCCGTACAGGATGGCGGTGAGCTGGTAGCCCAGCGCCGAGGTGACCACCGGGGTCAGGGCGATGGAGATGATCATCGCCACAAGCTGGAAGGCCTGGCGCAGCGCGTTGGTGGCCGCCCGGGCGGCGTCGGTGCGGAACAGCTCGGGGAACAGGGCACCGTAGTTGGCGTTGACCACCGAGTCGAGCGTGCCGGTGAAGATGTAGAAGAACATACAGTAGGCGAACAGGAAGCTGGCCGCGGCCGCTGTAGGCGGGCTGTAAAACATGATGAAGGATAAGACCAGCAGCGGGGTGCTGAGAACCAGCCACGGGCGCCGGCGGCCCCAGCGGGTGCGCGTGCGGTCGGACAGAAAGCCGTAGACCGGGTTGTCGATGGCGTCGATGAAGGTGTAGATGGAGAGGATCGAGGCAAACTGCAGCGTGGTCAATCCCAGGGTGTCGACGTAGTAGATCGCCGCGTAGGTCTTCAGCATGTTGATGGGGATGGACGTGCCGAACATGCCAACGGCGTAATTAAAGGTCTTCCATCGCGGTTCGCTCATACGGGGCCTCCTCTGGCTGGGGTTGGTAATGATTGAATTGTACTGCAAATGCAGGCCGGGGAAATCATGACCTTAACCATCTCCCTGGTACCCGTGAACGACCTTCAGGGTCTTTGAGGGCTTAGCAACGGAGAAGGGAAGCTGAATGCATGTCCTGTGCACCGGAACAGAAGTGATGGAGACCCTGAAGGTTTTCATCCTTTCCGGACCGGAAAGGAGGCCTCAGGATGCATGCAGGCTGTGCAGGACCAGCCGCGAGAAAGGCTGGCCGGGGCTCTCTATCCCTGTAAACTTAACTGGTTTTCAGTGTACAATATCATTTGGAAGGGGTTGTGACACTGTCGCTGGGATCGCTCCTCGGGCTTCTGGGCCTCTCATTCATACTAACGCTGGGGTTAGGGATTTACACCTGGAATCGTAGAACGATGCCCGGTGCGCGTCCATTTGCCCTCTCCATGTTCGCTGCTGCGCTGTGGGCCACCGGCTACGGCTTCGAGCTCGCCCTGCCGGACCTGCCCGGCAAGCTCTTCTGGGCCAACCTGCAGTACCTCAGCTACACCAGCATACCCGTCCTGTGGCTGCTGCTGTGCCTGCAGTTCAGCGGAAACGACCGCTGGAACCGCCCTCCCCGGCTGGCGCTGCTCCTCATCATCCCCGCCATCACCCTGCTGCTGATCTGGACCAACGAATGGCACGGCCTGATGCGCCGCGATGTCCATCTGGACACCAGCGGGCCGGTCGCCGTGATCGGCAGGACGTACGGCCCCTGGGCTTATGTCCACATCGTTTACTCCTACGTGTTGTTCGTGATCTCCGCTCTGGTGCTGATCCGTGTGCAGGCGGCCGGCATGCCGGTCTTCCGCGGCCAGCCCATGATCCTGCTGGCCGGCCTGCTCGTTCCCCTGGTGGCCAACGTGCTGTTCGTCACCGGCCTGGGCCCGAACCGGCAGTAAGACTTCTCCCCGGTGATGATGGGGATATCGGGCATGCTGATTGCCTGGGGCCTGTTTCACTACCAGATGTTCGACCTGCTGCCCTACGCCCGCGACGCCATGCTGATGAGCATCCGTGAGGGGGTGATCCTGGTGGACGCCAGCGGGCGCGTCGCGGTGGTCAACCAGATGGCGCAGCAGCTCCTGCAGAAGCCTGCGGACCAGTTGAAAGGCCGGCCGGCCTGCGAGGTGTTCAAAGACTGGCCGCAGCTCCTGCGCCTGCTCAGCGAACCCGAGACGACGCGCGTGGATCTCACCCTCAGCAGCATCGACCAGCAGCGTTACTTCGACCTGACCCTCTCGCCCCTGATCGATCCGTACGGCCGGCTGGTCGGCGAGCTGGTGCTGCTGCACGACATCACGCGGCGCATACAGGTGGAAGACGAGCTGCGGGCGCTTTCAGTTACCGATCCCCTCACCGGGCTGTACAACCGGCGTAAATTTTTCGACCAGCTTGAGATTGAGATCGAGCGCGCCCACCGGCACAACCTGCCGCTCTCGGTGCTGATGATCGACGTCGACGGGCTCAAAGAGATCAACGACACGCTCGGGCACGTGGTGGGCGACGAAGTCCTGCGCCAGATGGGGCGCATATTGTCCCAGTCGCGCCGGCCCGACGTGCCGGCCCGCGACGGCGGAGACGAGTTCGTGCTGCTGCTGCCCTCCACCGGCCTCGAAGGCGCCCAGCATACAGCCCGCCGCCTGCTCAAAGAGGCCGCCCGTGCGCCCCTGCCGCACGGGGCGCAGCTGCTCATCAGCATCGGCATCGCCGACCTGCGCTCCGGAGACAACCGGGACGGAAATGACATGCTCGAACGGGCAGACCAGGCGATGTACCGGGCCAAAGCCTCCCGGGCCGGCCTGGCGATCGCCGCAGAGGACAGCGAGACCCTGCCAGACAAAGGCGGCTGACCCCTGTGATACAATTCGCGGCGTGACAGCCCGCCGCATCGTCCCCCTGCTTTTCTTGCGCAGCTTCATCCTGCCGGCCTGCCGGGCCGTCCCCGGGCCAGACCAGCCCGGCCCCTGGGGCCCCGCCCACGTGCGCCTGCTGGACCCCGTCGACAGCGATTCGCCCTCCCGCGATATCCTGGCCGTGTATTCCCGCCCTGCGGCCTCCGGCTGGCGCATCCGCCTGGATTTCCTCGACAGCCTCCCCACCCTGGACAGCGACCTCTACCTGCTGCTGGACACCCTGCCCGGCGGCTCGCCCCGGCTGCCCATCCAGGCCCAGGCGCAGATCGATGGTGACCTGCTGGTGTGCATCCTGGCGGCAGGGGAGATCCGCGTGCTGGCGGCGGACGGCGGGGAGGTGCACCCCTTTCCCCTGCAGGTGCTGCGCGACCCCAATCTGGACAGCGTGGAGATCTCTCTTGGAGCGAGCGGCGGGCTGCTGCCCGCGCAGGGGTTCCACTTTCAGATCTTCGTAACGGCCCCGGGATCGCCTCAGGTGGTGGAAGAGACCGCCCCGGTGCACAGCCTGGGCGCCCCCGTGCGGCGCCTGCCGGTGCTGCTCGCCTTCTGGAACAGCCTGCCAGCCTACACCCCGGCCCAGGCCCTGCGCCGCTGGGACGGCGCGCACACCGGTCCGCTGGGGGGCCGGCACGGGCTGGGGAACCTGCTGCGCGCCGCGCGCGCCAGCCGTACCCCCCTGGTGCTGCTCGACCTGAACAACCCCGCCTCCCTGGCCGCCCTGGACCTGCTGGACGGCGCAGGACTGGTGCGCGACAGCGCTCGCGCCCACCTGCTCGTGCTGCCCGAAACCCTGGCTGGCTGGACGGGGATGACAGCTTCCCTGACGCAGTCCGTGCTACAGCGCAGCGCGGCAGCCAGCCGGCGGGCGGCGCAGGAATTCGGCCTGTCCGCCGGAGCCTTCCTGTACGCCCCCACGGGGGAACTGCCCGCTAACACAGCGCATCCGGTGATCTTTTACCCGCAGCCGGCCGACTCCGGCCTGCCGCAGCTGGTGACCGTCCAGCGCCGGGCCGGGAGCCTGCTGGTCCCCATCCCTACCCCGGCGGACGCCGTACAGCAGGCCGGCCCGGGCGGCCCGGCGCTGGAAGTGCGCCGCATCCTGAGCGCTGCGGCGCTGCAGGTCAATTCGGCGCCGGCAGGCACGCAGGTCCTGGTGCTCGGCGGGGACCTGCCGGCCAGCCACTGGGGCATCCCGTCGCACGCCGCCCCCACCCTGCACTACCTGGCCTCCCGGCCGTGGCTGCAGGTCCTGGGCCCGGACGACCTGCTGGGGAGCCTGCGCCCGGGGGACGAACAGCGGCCCCGGGCGGTCGACGCCGCACCGGCCGGCTTCTCCGACCCCGCCCTGCTGGGGCGCCTGGAGTCCGCTCCCGACCACCCCCTGACACAGGCGGCCTGGCAGGCGTACCTGCAGCTGCTTTCGCCGGTCTACCCTGCCCCGGCGGAGCTGGACGCGCTGCGCCGCGCCTACCTGCCCCAGGTCCACGCCCTGCTCTCGGCGGCGGAATGGGCGGCACAGCCCTTCGCCGCGGCCGGCTGCCAGGACGACCCCGACCGGGACGGCCAGGCGGAGTGCGTGCTGGCTAACGATGAAATCTATGCGCAGTTCGAGAACGATGATGGCAGCCTGTTCCTGCTCTTCGCCCGCATCGACGGACAGGTGCACCAGATCGCGGGCCCTTCCTCCCTGCTGAGCGCCGGCCTGAGCGATGCTTCCTCCTGGGACCCGGGCGCAGGACTGCGCGCCGACCCGGCGGTGATCCCCGGCGCCTTCGCCGAACAGCCAGACCTGCCCTACAGTCCCTCCCTGCAGGGTGAAACGCTGGTCTTCAGCAGCCCGAACGGCGGCGCCCGGAAGACCTACCGCCTGATCCCCGGCGGGATCGCGTTCGCCTACCAGGGACCGGCGCCGGCCGGCTTCGAGATCCCCCTGCTGCTCGATCCCTGGCTGCGCTTTTCACCTGGCTGGGCGGGGGGTTACGCCCTGCGCCAGACCGCATCCGGGCTGCGGTGGGAGGCGGCATCCGGCGTCAGCGTGCAGGTGCGGGCAGAAGGCGAGGGGACGGCAGCACCGGAATGGCACACGTTCAGAGATGCGCTCGAATTCCTGCCGCAGGCCGAAAACCCCGACCGCAACTACCCGCCCGGGCACTACGTGGAGTTCCCCCTGGCCGTCATCCGGGTCAGCGGCATGGATATAACGGTCGAGATTCAGGCTCTGGCTGTAGAGGAGTTCGGGGGAAGAGGGCAGGCCACGGACGAGCGCTGACGGACGCGGACAGCAGACCACCGGATAACCTTCAAGGTCTTCGTCGATACCATCCTGGATGGAACCGTTCCGGTGAAAGGGACTGAAGACGGAATAGAACCGGTTAAAACCTTGATGGTTTTAATCATCCGGGCGCTCCGTGCCCACAAATTGAGATGCGCAGCATCACACACCTTCCGAGATCGATTCTGCGCCTGCGAGCGCGGGAGAGTGTGCTATAGTTAACCCCACACACTACTCAACCAGGGGGGGATATATGGAACCACAACCCACATGGCGGCAGAAACGCTGAATGACCGGGTGCGCGAGCGCCTGGACGAGATATACCGCACTGAATCGCGGCGCATATTCGCCACCCTGGTGCGGCTGCTGGGCGATTTCGACCTGGCCGAAGACGCGCTGCACGAGGCCTTCCGCGCCGCGCTGGAGCAGTGGCCGCGCCGCGGCGTCCCCGAGAACCCGCGCGCCTGGCTGGTCTCCGCCGGGCGCTTCAAAGCCATCGACCACCTGCGCAGGCGCGCCCGCTTCGACGCCTCCCTGGATGCCCTGGCCGGGCAGCTCGAGCAGGCCGGCCCCGTCCCCGGCCAGGACGATGAGGAGATCGAGGACGACCGCCTGCGGCTGATCTTCACCTGCTGCCACCCCGCGCTGCCGCCGCAATCCCGGGTGGCGCTCACCCTGCGCGAGGTGTGCGGGCTCACCACGGAGGCCATCGCCCACGCCTTCCTGATTTCCCCCACAACGCTGGCCCAGCGCATCGTGCGCGCCAAAGCCCGCATCCGCGCACAGCGCATCCCCTACCAGGTGCCCGGGCAGGAAGAGCTTCCCGAACGGCTGCAGGCCGTGCTGCAGGTGATCTACCTGGTCTACAACGAGGGCTACTACGCCTCCTCGGGCGAGACGCTCACCCGGCCGGACCTCTCGGGGGAGGCCATCCGCCTGGGGAGGCTGCTGGCCGGCCTGCTGCCGGAAGGCGAGGCGCGCGGTCTGCTGGCCCTGATGCTGCTGCACGAGGCGCGCCGCCAGACCCGGGTCTCGGCGGAAGGCGAACTGGTGCTGCTGGAGGACCAGGACCGCGCGCTGTGGAACCGGGCGCAGATCGCAGAGGGGGTGGCGCTGGTTCAGCGGGCGCTGGCGGCGGACAGCTGCGGCCCGTACACCCTGCAGGCGGCAATCGCCGCTGTTCACGCCGCAGCGCCGGACTTCGCCGCCACCGACTGGAGTCAGATCGTCAGCCTGTACGACCTGCTCCTGCAGGCCGCGCCCTCCCCGGTGATCGAGCTCAACCGCGCCGCAGCCGTGGCCATGCGCGACGGGCCGCTCGCCGGGCTGGCCCTCGTGGAAGCGATCCTGGTGCGCGGCGAGCTGACCGGTTACCCCCTGGCCCACGCCGCCCGGGCCGACCTGCGCCGGCGGCTGGGCCGCCACGCCGAAGCCCGCGCGGCGTACCGCCAGGCCCTGGCGCTGACGCAGCAGGAGCCTGAACGGCGCTTCCTCGAACGCCGTCTGGCAAGCCTGCCGGAAGAAAGTTGATGGCGGAAATTGTCGATTCCAGCCACTCTCAAACGACTATTGAGTGAAAGCAGGGGCAGACAGGCCTGAGCCTGGCCCCCGGAAAGTATGACCCTTTTCCCGGGTCATGATGCCGGTAATTCTGAAACTGGACCAGGAGGTATGAGATGCTTTTCATGGTGTACGATCCCAACTTTGACCCGAACGCGAACGTCGAACCCCCCAGCCCCGAGATGATGGAGGAGATGGGCCGGTTTATCCAGGAAGCGACACAGTCCGGTGTGGTGGTCACCACCGGGGCCCTGACCCCGCAGAGCACGCGCCTGCGCATGTCGAACGGTAATTTCACCGTCACCGACGGGCCGTTTGTGGAGCTGAAGGAGCTGATGGCCGGCTTCGCGGTGATCGATGTGGGCTCGCTGGAGGAGGCGATCGAATGGTCGAAGCGCTTCCGCAGGATCATCGGGGACGGCGAGTCGGAGATTGTGCAGGTGTTTACACCGGGTGATATGGATTTCGATCACACGGCGTGAGCCCACAGGCGATGCTCATCTGCGCTCCATCCCCGGGGTGCAGGGCGCAGATGAAACAGAAAGCGCGGAGGGCGTCCTCCGCGCTTTCTGCGTGTGTTAGCAGTGTTTTACTTTTCCGTACGCATCCCCTTTATTGCAGGGATCAATAATACTCGATGGTCACATCCTTGTTGGCCTGCTCCAGGCGCCCGGCGATGCGCTCCACCAGGTAGGTGCGGATGGAGACGTTGCGGGGCAGCAGCGGGTTGCGGTAAGCCGGGTTGACCGACTGCCCCACCAGAAAGGTGATCGCATCGGCGCTGAGCAGCTCGCGCACCAGGTAGTACACCCCATTGTGGGCCGGCTGCAGCCGCTCCAGCTTGCCCTCGCAGCGGTCCAGCTCCTCCAGCGCGGCGGCCAGGGTCAGGATGCCCTCCGTCACCAGGTCGATCCCCGGCAGCCGGCCGGTAGCGGGGAGTTCAGACGTCGCCGTGCTCATGTCGGTTTCCACGCTGGTTTTCAGAAACGCGGCCACGATGTTGGCCGTGGTGCCCCCGCAGATCACCTTGCGCCCGTCGAAATCCAGCAGGCGCTCCACGGGCACGTAGTCGAAACCGGTGTCCAGCGGCGGGCCGGTGAAGACCGCCAGCTTCTGTTTCTGGCGGCGCAGCACGCCCACGAACGTGGCGTCGTCCCCCGGTTTGAACTCGTAGTGCCGGTTGGTCACCGCCATGACACTGTTGACCACGCTGTGCGCGGTGAAAACGCGCCCGCTGAACTGCGCCTCCAGATAAGCGCCCACGCCGTCCCAGTCCCAGCCGGGGTTCATAGCAGCACCCCGGCCGGCGTACAGCACCCCATCGCTGATCAGGCCCAGGAAATCGCCCATCTGCAGCCTGCCCTGGCTGAAGCGGATCGACTTCCCCAGAAGCTCGTGCGTCTCGACGGGCAGGCGCTGGATGCGCCCGCCGCACACGAAGAAGGGGTCGGGGTTGTCGAAGTTGATCAGCCGGAAGGTCTCGTCTTCGTGATCGAGGGTGAGGATGCTGAAGGTGGCGTAGGCGATGCCCAGAGCAGGGTCGACCGGCAGGGTGCGGATGACAGTGTCGATCACCTCGCGCAGTTCCACCTGCTGGCGCAGCAGGTTGGCGATGATCTCAGCCGTCAGCGTGGCCAGGATGTTGGCCTTGACGCCGCTGCCCAGGCCGTCGGAGAGCACGATGGTGGTCGCGGTTGGGGTCTTGACCACACGCACCTGGTCGCCGCACAGCTCTTCGCCGTAGTGGTTGAGGCTGGCCTGGTAGATGTCGAGGAAGCTGTCCACCTAAGCGTGCTCCTTCTCGACCAGTTCGATGAGCCGCAGCAGGCTGGCCTTGGTCTCGGCGGTGGTCTCGCCCAGCAGGCCGGCGATTTGCTGGGCCACGCTCATCTGTTTATCGACCACGGCGTGCACTTTGAGCAGGGTCTCGCGCTTGAGCTCCAGCAGCGCCGTGCGCTGGCGCCACTCGGCGGTCAGGTCGACCATGATGCAGGCCACCAGCTCTTCCTCCGGCACGGGGAAAATCACCTTGCGGACGTACAGATCATACTGCGGATACTCCTGCTCCAGGCCCACCCGGTCCTCGCCGCTCTCCCAGACCTGGCGCAGGTCGCTGGTATCGCCCAGCAGGTCCTGGGCGTCGCGGCCCAGCACCGCCTCGCTGCAGCGGAACATGCGGCAGAAGGCCTGGTTCACCACGCGGATCTTCATCTCGCGGTCCACCACCAGCAGACCGTTGGGGTCGTAATCCCAGAGCAGTTCCCATAATGTTTTCACGGCGTATAGATCCCTTTCTGTCCGGGCCGCTGCCCGGATGGTTATGAGACATAAAAACGTCCCTGGATTATAAACACATCCAGGGAATTGATGTCATGATTCAACCCTTCTCCCTATGCATGCCTGGTCGAAGCGGCCTGCGGGCAGGTTGCCTGGCTCCAGGCTCCCTTCGACCGGGCTCGCGAAGCAGCCGCTCCGCGCCCATCAAGCGACAGCAGGTGGGCCT